>CAMAVG010000062.1 GCA_945861605.1 Rickettsia typhi | reverse complement strand
TTGTGATATTTTAAACATTTTGCTTGACATACGCATTTTGATTGTTTAAGGATGGGTTAGGTTTAGACAGGTGTCCGAGTGGTTGAAGGAGCACGCCTGGAACGCGTGTATAGGGCAACTTATCGTGGGTTCGAATCCCATCCTGTCTGCCAGAAATACCATCGTAGGAGTGTAGCTCAGTTGGTAGAGCGTCGGTCTCCAAAGCCGTAGGTCGTGGGTTCGAGCCCCTCCGCTCCTGCCATTTATTCCTTCCTTTTGCGTGATTTCAGCACATCAATTGCATCAAAAATGCTCAGATTCCTAAATTTCAACGCAATAATTGTGTGGAAGAGTAAATCTGCGACTTCCCCCAGCAGCAATTCATCGCTTTCGTTGATTGCGGCAATCGTTACTTCAACGCCTTCTTCTCCAACTTTTTGGGCGATTTTATTAATCCCCTTTGAAACCAGATTCTCAACATAGCTTTCGTCATTTTTTGATTCAATCCTTTGCGAAATCGTTTCTTCGAGGTTGCTCAAAACATTTGTTTGAACGCCAAAACAGGATTTTGAACCCAAGTGGCAAGTGTTTCCCGTTGGCTTGACGAGTGCGAGAATCGTGTCGCCGTCGCAGTCAAGATTCATCGCGATCATCCGTAGAATGTTGCCGGATTCCTCGCCCTTCATCCAAATTCTGTCTTTTGTTCGTGAAAAAAAGTGGATATTCCCCGTTTCGTGCGTTAAAATAATTGCTTCCTTGTTCATGAAGCCAAGCATTAGTACCTCCAAAGTTTTTACATTTTGAATTATGACGGGTACGAGTTCGTTGCATTTTTTCCAGTCGATTTTGGAAATCAAATCCTTATACATATATTTTTTTCTAAAAGATATTTCTTCAATTCCATGATGGAAATTTCGTTTTTGTGGAAAATGCTTGCGGCAAGTGCACCGCTGATGTTCGTTTCTTGAAATGCGTTTGCGAAGTGTTCCATGGAGCCTGCACCGCCTGATGCCACAACGGGAATATTCACGGATACTGCAATTTCGGACAAAAGTGCGATGTCAAAACCGTTTTTTGTGCCGTCGGAATTGATGGAATTCAACACGATTTCGCCAGCGCCGCGGTTTGCGACTTCCTTCGCCCAGTCAGTGACGGATTTTGGAATTTCCTGCGTTTTTGAGGCATCGCCTGTGTTTTTGTAAATTTTGCCGTCCTTGGTGTCAATTCCAACAACAAGCGTTGATGAGCCAAATTTGCTTGCAATTTCGTTGATCAAACTTGGGTTGTTGATTGCTGGGGAATTGATGGAAACCTTGTCCGCACCTGCGTTTAGAACCATTTCGACTTTGGAAATTGAGTCAATTCTGCCGGCAACACAGAACGGAATATTGATTACGCGTGCAACATTTTCGACCCATTTGTAGTTCACGGTTTTTTCATCGCACGATGCCAAGATATCATATAAAACCAGTTCATCGATGCCGGATTTCGCATATTTTTCCGCCATTTCGATGATTTCGCCGATGATTTCATGATTTTTGAACTTTATGCCCTTCACAACCATGCCGTTTGCGATGTCAAGGCAGGCAATTATTCGTTTTGTTATCATAGATTTTCAATAATTCCTTCGTAAAGTGCCTTGCCAACGATTGCAAAATCAGTGATTTCACGCAGATTTCGTAAGTCATCAACGCATGAAACGCCGCCTGATGCTTGTAGTTTCAGTCGTGGAAAGTGCGATTTTATTTGGCGGTAAAGCTCTAAATTTGCTCCTTGCATTGTGCCGTCGACGGAAATATCGGTTATGAGGATTTCACTCGCGATTGATTCATACTGCGTGAGAATCTCGAATAAATCGACAGTTCCGCCTTCCATCCAGCCGTTTGCCTTGGGGAAATATTTGCCGTTTTCAAGCTTGCAATCAATAGCCAAGACAACATTTTCTCCGCCAAGTTTTCTAATAATGTTACGCGTTGATTCAAAATCCGTAATTGCAATTGTGCCAAGAACGACGGCGTTAATGCCAATCTCCAACACGCTTTGTGCGATTTCTAAATTACGAATTCCACCGCCAAGTTGAATTTTCCCGTGGAATTTTTCGCGAATTTCTTTGATAATTGCAAGGTTTTCAATTCCATTACCTTTTGCTCCGTTGAGGTCAACAATGTGCAGTCTTTCAAAATCTTGATACTTCGAAAGAAGGGTGGATATTTCCACATTATAAACCGTTTTTTCGCCATAATTTCCTTTGAAAAGGCGAACGATTTGACCGTCGAGTAAATCAATTGATGGTATTGCAAAATTTTTCATAGACTAATAAAATCGTTAAGAATTTTTTCACCAATAATGCCGGATTTCTCCGGATGGAATTGACATCCAAGAAAATTATTTTTGCGAACAACTGCCGAAATTTCAACGCCAAAATACTCAACGAAGCTTTCGGTATGTTGCGAAGTTGGTGCATAGAAACTGTTTGCGAAAAACACGAATTCGCCATGATGATCCCCGCCAATAATTTTGTTCCAACCCATTTGAGGAGACCTTATTCCATCAGGGATTTTCATAATTTCACCGTCAAAAATTCCAAGGCAATCAACGCCTCCTTCTGCCGATTTTTCAAACATAATTTGCATTCCAAGGCAAATTCCAAGCACGGGTTTTTGTGTTTTTTTGATGCAATCTCCCAAATTTTGTGCTTCAATCATTGACATTGCCGTTTTTGCATGACCAACGCCCGGAATTATAATTCTATCGCAAAGTTCAAATTCAGATTGCGATTTCACGATTTCAACATCAAAAATACCAAGTCGATGCAACGCAAATGTGATCGAATTGATATTAAATCCGCCGCTGTTTAGAATCCCGATTTTCATATTCTTGCAAAAATTGATTTTGCGTGCATTTCAAGTCCTTCTGCTTCTGCCATTGCGATAACGCTTTTGCCAATGTGTGAGATTCCATCACGCGAGGCCTCCTGAAATGTAATAAATTTGCCAAATGAGAGGACTGAAAGCCCTGAAAATGCTTTTGCAAAGCCGGATGTCGGAAGAACATGGTTCGTTCCGCTGGCGTAATCTCCCAGTGATTCAGGCGTGTGTTCACCAATGAAAACGCTGCCGGCATTTGTGATTTTCCCAAGGTAATCATTGGCATTTTTGATATTCAAAATTAGATGCTCAGGCGCGATTGTGTTGGATTTCTCAATTGCTTCATCAATCGTAGAACAGTGCTGAATGACTAAATTTTTGATTGAATGTTGCAAAATGTGGAATCTTTGGCATTTTTTGGAGAAATCGTGAATTTCGTTTTCAATGCGTGAAATAATCGCATGATCTGTTGAAAAAAGCCACGCTTTTGATTCGCGACCGTGCTCCAATTGGGCGAGGATATCCGTCACAACGCTTTCGTAATTTCCACCGTCCGAAATGACCAAAACCTCGCTTGGACCAGCAGGCATATCAATTGCGACCTCGCTTGAAACCATTTTCTTTGCTCCATCGACAAACTCATTTCCCGGGCCAAAAATTTTGTCCACTTTTGGGATTTCGCCAATTCCATACGCCATTGCGAAAATTGCTTGGGAGCCGCCGATTGTGTAGATTTTCTCAATCCCTAAAAGGCTTAGCGTGAAAAGAATTTCATCGCTTGGATTTGGCGGCGTGCAAATAACAATGCTTTTGCAACCTGAAATTTGTGCGGGAATTATGTTCATAAGGACGCTTGAAAACAGCTTTGATGGCACATAAACGCCAACTTTTTCGATGGGAGTGAATTTTTTCCAGCAAACAATGCCTTGTGATGTCTCGATTTTATCTTTTTCAAATGAAAGAAGCTTGTCGTGCTCTGCTTTGTGGAACTTGAAAATGTTGCTTTTTGCGGTAATAATTGCTTCCTTAAGTTCATTTGGAAGCTCAATATTGTTTGGGACTTCGAAAATGAATGTTTGGAGGCTTGTTTTATCAAACTGTTGCGTGAAATCCAAAAGGGCGGTTTGTCCGTTTTCAAGGCATTGATTTTTGATGTTGTGAAGAATATTTTGCATAGAATTTTATAGAAACCGTAAGTTTATGTCACTGATTAGGATATCTTGGGCGCCGTTTTTTTGTAAAATTTCGCATATATCCCAAATTTCGTCTTCATTGCAAAGGGTGTGAATTGCGCGGAAATCATCATTTACAAGGTTTAGAATTGTTGGAGATTTTCCCGCTGGTAGTAGCGAAACAACTGTTTCGACAAGGGATTTTTCCAAGTTGAACATTACATATTTGCACGGCTTTCCGTTCAAAACTGCGTTGATTCTAAACAAAAGTTTTTGCAAAATTTCAGAATCGAAGCCTTTTTGTGAAATCATCATTGCTTCAAGTTCCATAATTGGAAAATATTCGCAAAGCGAATGCTGTAAAAGCGTTGATCCCGTTTGGATTATGTCCAGAATGAGGTCGGAAATTCCAAGTTTGATCGAGGATTCAACCGAGCCCTGCATTTCAACGATTTGCGAAGAAATTTGGTTTTCGTGAAGGTATTTTTGTAAAATTGCTGGGTACGATGTTGCAATTTTTTTGCCATTTAGTGAATTTTTTGTGAATTTTTCGGAAGATTTTCCCGCAAATGAAAGCCGTGCTTTTGCAAAATCGAGATTTTTCACAATTTCGCAGAAATCAGGCAGATTGTATTCGAAAAAACTGTCTTTTCCGATGATGGCGATGTCAAAATTCTCCTTCAAAAGCGTTGGAATATCCGAGCCGCGAATGAAGAAAAGTTCAATTGGGAGTTGAGAAAATTTATAATAAAGCTTGGAATTTGATCCTTCGATTTTCAGTCCACACTTAGCAAGGAGTTCCAAAAATGGCTTTGAGATTCTTTCACTTTTTTGGACGGCAATTTTAAGCATTCTGCGGGGCAAAAGTTTCAATATTTTCGACTAAAAAGCGATATCCACCGTGCGGTTCGTTGAGGAGAAACCTTGCGACTCTTGAAACTGTGGCAATTGATGACGGCACTTTTTTTGCAATTTCGCGGTAGGAATTCCCTTGGATTAAAAGCGAGACGATCGTCAAGCGTTCCTGTAGGGACTTGAGTTCTTGCGGGGTTGCGAGGTCGAAAAGTAGGCGTGCCATGGTCTCTTCGTCCGTAATTTTTGTTAGGATTTTGACAATATTGAGCGGTAAATGATTTTTTTCTGACATTTTGAAACAAAGTGTTATTATGTACTAGTACAGTGATACATTTTTGCAATGTCAAGCATTTTGTTATAGTGTACTAGTACAGTGATACAATATTGATATGGCTCGCAATTGGAATAAAGCCAATTGAGAAAAGGGATTTATGGCTTTTTTGATTGTAGTTTTTTCTCAGAATGTCACATAAAATATTTTCTTTGACATTTATTTTGTTAT
>CAMAVG010000061.1 GCA_945861605.1 Rickettsia typhi | reverse complement strand
CATTTGCAAAGAATAATTTACCGGGCGCCTACACAATTCTGTTAAAGGCAACGGATTTCGCAAAGCAAAACCTTTCACCGCTTTTGATCTCAAACGATGGCAAAATTGGAATTAGAATTCCAAACAATGCGGATATTTTGCAACTCACGAGGGAGGTAATCGTGTGCGGAACGAGTGTCAATGTCTCCGGTAAGGATTTTGCAAAAGAGGAAAACATTCCGCAGGAAATCGCAAATTGCGTTGATTTTTTATTCAAAAACGAGAAAACTCCACAAAAAATGGCGAACATACCTTCAACGATTATCGACTTTTCCGGCGAATCCGCGGTTACTCTTCGCTAAGAAATTCTTGCACTTTTTCAAAAATTAATTGAGAAAGCACCTCTTTGGAGCATTCAAATGGTGTTTCGTTTTCCTTGGTTATAACCACCCCATTTGTGGAATTTTTCCCAAAAACAAGGGCATTCCCCACAATGATATCACACCCTTTTGTTGCCAGTTTTTTCCTTGAATTGATTTCCAAGTTTTCACTTTCGGCGGCAAATCCAACAATACACTTGGGACGAAATTCACAACCGCAGACCGTTTGTAGAATATCCGAGTTTGGAATCAATTCCAGTTTTCCAATTTCAGTTTTTTTAATTTTGCCAAAAGCTTTTTTGAATGTGAAATCGGCGACAGCTGCTGCGGAGATGAAAACATCGCAATTTTGAACCTCACGCAAAACGCAATCAAGCATTTCCGATGCCGATTCAACGCAAAGAATTGCAAAATATTTGGGGAAATCAACATCGGTTTTTGCCTTAACAATTTTGACATCAAAGCCTTGGTTGTAAAAACATTGTGCCAATGCTAATGCCTGTTTTCCGCTTGAAACATTGGTTAAGTAGCGAATATCGTCCATTTTTTCAATAGTCCCGCCCGCAGTAATTACCACAGTTTTGCCATTTTTTTTTGTTTTTTTGGAAATATAATCAGCGATCTCCTGCACATTTGCAAGCTTCCCAACGCCTTCCTCGCCGCATGCAAGAACGCCGGATTGTGGTTCAATTATTTGAAATCCGTTGTTTTTTAATTTTGCAATATTTTCCCGCACAAAAGCATTTTTCCACATTTCAATATTCATTGCAGGAGCAATAATCGTGGGGATATCTCCTTTTGCAAGAAGGGAATCAAGCATTAAAGTTCCGCCAATTCCATTTGCAACTTTCCCAATTGTTGATGCCGTCGCAGGGCAAATCACCAAAACTTCACACCACCTGACAAGTGAAATGTGTTCCATTTTTCCTGAATCACGCACAAAAACTTCGTTTCCGGAAATTGCCTCAAACAATTCTGCGGATATCATTTTGCTTGCGGATTCCGAAATAATGATTTTAACATTATGACCGGATTTTTTAAGAATACGAACGAGTTCGCAGGATTTGTATATTGCAACTGATGCACAAACGCATAGAAGAATATTCATGTTTTTTGTTTATTTCTCAAGCCCAAAAAGTGAGTGAAGTTCGCCGGTTGTGTACATTTCGCGAATGATATCACACCCGCCAATAAATTCACCTTTGTAATACAATTGTGGAATTGTTGGCCAATTTGAGAAATCCTTAATTCCTTGACGAAGCTCAGCATCAGAAAGAATGTTGACATCAAGGAATTCAATGTTGAGTTTCTGCAAAATTGCGACAACCGTCGCAGAAAAGCCACATTGTGGAAATAATTTCGTGCCCTTCATATACAAAACGACATCATTTTGTGAGATATCATTTTGTATATTTTCCAAAACGGATGAAGTGCCTAAATTCATTTGTTTTCTTCAATGTATTTTACCGCATCGGCAACTGTTTTAATGGATTCAGCTTTGTCATCTGGAATATCAATGCCAAATTCTTCTTCAAATGCCATTACAAGTTCAACAACATCAAGGCTGTCTGCTCCAAGGTCATCAACAAAAGAGTTGCCAGATTTGATTTCATCTTGAATGTTTAATTGTTTTGCAACAATAGTTTTTACTTTTTGTTCGATTTCGGACATATCACATAATTTAAGTTAGTGCTAAAGATAGGCTTTCCAAGTAAAAAAATAAAATTCAAGCATTTTTTTAAAAAATATTTTCAGATCGCATGTCAACATCCAAAAAATTAGTTACCAAAACAAAGGAAAAACCTTGATTTTAAGTTTTTCACAAAACATTTGAAGCTTGCAACATTATTTATGATACCAAACAATATGCTGGAACTACGAAACATCAGCAAGAAATACGGCAATGTCACGATTCTTGATTCCACAAATCTTTTGATATCACAAGGAACATCGACTGCAATAATTGGTGCTTCCGGCACAGGGAAAACCACGCTTCTAAACATTGCATCACTACTTGATACCCCAACATCTGGCGAAGTCTACTATTTTGGAGAGGAAGTCCTCCAAGAACATTACACGCAGAATCGCAAAAGTTTCATAAGCTTTGTGTATCAACAACACAATCTTATGCCCGAATTCACGATTCTTGAAAATATTTCACTCATTGCAAAAATGAAGGGAGTCTACAACGAGGAACTCACCATGCACCTTCTTGAAAAAATTGGCATTCTTGAACACAAAAACAAAAAACCTTCAGAACTTTCCGGCGGACAAAAACAACGCGCATCAATCGTTCGCGCCATTGCTTGCAAACCAAAAATTCTTTTTGCCGATGAACCAACCGGAAACCTTGATCCAACCTCCGCAGAAATTTCCTCAAACTTACTAATTTCCCTTGCACAAGAACAGAATATCGCCGTGTTTTTAATCACACACAACACCGAAATTGCCAAAAAGTGCAATCGAATTTTACAAATTCACAAACACAAACTAATTGAAGTCAATAATGAATAACAACCAAGAACAACAGGACGCAGTTAATCATTTTGGCTCTCCATTACTCGTATTAGCAGGTGCCGGAAGCGGCAAAACACGCGTAATTACAGCAAAAATTGCAAAAATTTTACAAGAAGACCTTGCAATGCCAAGCCAAATTCTCGCCGTCACATTCACAAATAAGGCCGCAAACGAAATGCTTGAACGCGTTTGCAAAATCACACAAATTGATGGAAAATACCTCAACATTGGAACATTTCACAGAATTGCCCTTAAGGTTTTAAGAAGATACGCAGATTTAATCGGGTACACAAAAAACTTCACAATTTTAGATTCCTCCGATCAAAAAAAAGTTATGTCGGATTTACTCAAACGCCTAACCCTTGGTGAAGTTACACCGCAAGTTGCAATCAATTTCATTTCAAACATTAAGGAAAAGTTCATCAAAACATTTGAATTAGAAACCGCACTGCATAACTTTCCACCACAATATTCCCAAATTGAAATAACAACAATTTACGAACAATACCAAAAGGAACTCAAACGCCTTGATTCAATGGATTTTGACGACATAATCTTCAATTGCGTTGATATTTTAGAAAAACACGAAGAAATTCGAACATCATACCAAAACCTTTTTAAGTATATTCTAATCGATGAATATCAAGATATCAACGGACTTCAACAACGCTGGGTAAAATTAATTGCGGGCAACAACCCAAACATTACTTGCGTTGGAGACGACGACCAATCAATTTACGGCTGGCGTGGTTCTGATATATCCTACATTCTAGGCTTCAAAAAAGCCAATTCCGAAGCAAAAATCGTGAAACTGGAACAAAATTATCGCTCAACCAAGGATATCCTAAATGTTGCATCAAAGCTTATCCAACTTAATGGCGGAAGACACGGCAAAACATTATGGACTCAAAACCCAACGAGTGATATCATCAAAATCGACACCCACTTTGATGCAAAATCCGAAGCAAAACACATTACAGGAATAATCCAAAACTTCAAACACCGCTACAATTACAAAGATTTCGCAATATTAGTTCGAACCATTCGCCAAACAAGAGCGGTTGAGGAATCCATGGTCTTCGCAGGGATTTCCTACAAAATTGTTGGTGGATTGAGGTTCTACGAACGAAAAGAGGTTAAGGACATCCTTGCATATATCAAAGTCTTGATATCATCCGAAGATGACCTTGCAACCGAACGGGTTTTGACCACTCCAAAACGAGGACTTGGCGACACAACAATCCAAAAGCTGTATGTTCAAGCACGCGAAAACGGAACGAATCTTCTTACAATGCTCACATCTTTAGCCTCCGGCCTTGGCGGTGAAATTGAAATTCCAAACCGCGCATATTCGGGACTCCTCCAAGTTGGCACCCAAATTCTTAAATGGCGTGAATCATTGGTTGAAACACCGCTTACGACAGTTTTGAAGAATATCCTCAAAGAAATCGATTACGAGGAATACCTTAAAAAAGACGACGAAACAACTTTCGATGCTCGAATCGACAACATAAATGAATTACTTGCAACACTGGAATCTTTTCAATCGGCAGGTGAATTTTTGGATTATGTCTCCCTCGCAACATCCGTTGATGACTCAGATTCAAACGCTGATTCCGTTAGCATTATGACGGTTCACGCCTCGAAAGGTCTTGAATTTCCGTTCGTGTTTTTACCCGGTTGGAACCAAGGAACATTTCCTTCCGACCGCACAATCGAAGAGCTTGGTAATTCAGGAATTGAAGAAGAACGAAGACTTGCATATGTGGCAATTACTCGTGCAATGGAACAGCTTTACATTTCCAACACAAAACTTTCATTCGTGAAACAAGGGTTTTCCCTTTCAACGGAAAAATCTATGTTTTTAGATGAAATCCTTCAGCACGCGGAAAGTTCCGTTGAATATAACGATAGATCGTCCTCCTTTAACAACGAATATTCTTCGCACCAGAAATCATACCAAGGAAGCAATTATTCCAAAAATTACGCAAAAAGTTATTCAGGAACTTCAACGCAGAGGTCTCCCGAGCCACAAGCTTACGCTTCGGATAAATCATTTTTTGTTGGAAATTTGGTTTCTCACGCAAAATTTGGCAATGGAAATGTTGTAAAAACGGCGGGAACTCTTATAACAGTTAAGTTTTCCGATGGCACTGAAAAAACAATTCGCGAGGATTTCCTTACAAGGAAATATATTTAACCTTGACTTTTTAAAATCCTAGGAATCAAAATTTAACCAACGGGGCAGATGGCTGAGTGGCCGAAAGCGCTTTCCTGCTAAGAAAGTATATGGGTAAAACTGTATCGAGGGTTCGAATCCCTCTCTGCCCGCCACGATGGATGACATATGAAATTATACAAATACCTCAAAAAACGGTATCTCAAAAATTGGTATGATAACGGGGAAATATTTTTTAGCCCGTTAGAACGATTTATTAATATGGAATCCTCAAACATTTGCTCGGATAAATACGAAGGCATTAATATATCTATGATTGGCAAAAAGGCGACAATGATATTAGATGGCCAATCATTTGAAGCCATTCTGAGTGGGAATATTTATGCAAGAAATCCATACTTCATAGAATCTTTGCCATATATATGTTCATTTTCAGTGGACTATAATACG
>CAMAVG010000060.1 GCA_945861605.1 Rickettsia typhi | reverse complement strand
CTGAACGAGATGAAATTCGTCAATTTGCCAAAATTCATGGTGTCGATTGCATGTTTTATAAAATTGAATGCGATATTCCAACGGCAAAACAACGAGTTTCCAAGCGAAACGAAAGCAATGCGATATTTGTTAGCCAAGAAACATTTGACAAAAAATTCCAATATTTTCAACCAATGGATTCAACTGAAAACTTCATCTCAATTCCACAAAATTTTAATATATCACAATGAAAACCCTTAAAATCCTCCAGCTTCTTCCCCCTGAATTTTCGCATTCGTGCTTTATTTTCGCGGCGAAGAATTTCCCGTTCTTAATGCCAAAATTGAAAATTCCACACGAGAAAACCGAATTTTTCGGCAAAACGGCAAAAAATTATTACGGAGTGGCGGCCGGTCTTGACAAAAACGCCGATTGCATTCCCGCACTTTTCAAGATGGGTTTTGGAATTGTGGAGGTTGGCACGGTGACTCCAAAACCGCAAAAAGGCAACGCAAAACCACGAATTTGGCGGTTTATCAAGGAAAAATCGATCCTCAACGCAATGGGATTTCCAAACAAAGGCATGGAATACGCCCTGCAAAATGTGATGAAATATCAACGCAAAAACGGGGAGATTCTTGGCGTGAATATTGGTCGAAACAAGGACGGCTCCAACGATGATTACCTGATTCTAATTGAGAAATTCCACGCACATTGTGATTACATCACGATAAACATTTCCTCGCCAAATACTCCAAATCTTCGCGATGTCCTGAACAATAATCAAATGCTTGAGGAGTTTTTGGGTACGATAAACTCGCATCGAATTCTCAACCAAATTACCACGCCATTTTTGTTGAAAATCTCGCCGGATGTTCCAAATTTGGAGGACATTTACAAAATTGCCTGCAAAAATAACATTGACGGCTTCGTTTTGACAAACACGACGATTGATAAATCCGCCCTGCCCGCACCGTTCAACAAAAGCAATGTTGGTGGGGTTTCCGGCGAGGCTTTGCGTGAGAAATCTGCAAATATTTTAAAAGAATTTGCTAAAATTAACACTGAAAAGAAATTTGTGATTTCCGCAGGCGGGATTTCAACAAACGAGCAAGCCGCCGAGCGAATTTCAAACGGAGCAAATGCCGTGCAAGTCTACTCTTCTTTGATTTTTGGGAGTTTTATGTAGGAAAATGGGAGCTTTCGCCCCCAAAATTCTCTATTTCTTGTCTTCGTCTGAAACGTCTCTTGCCTCACCATGAACGGTATCACCTTCTTTTGTTGAGGAATCTGCGGAATCACTTGTTTGTGAATACATAGCTTGACCTACTTTCATCGCAACAGTTTGGAAGTTTTGAAGTGCATCTTTCACTTCTTGTGCTGTTGAACTTTCGTTTTCAAGAATGCCTTTCAGTTTTGCAATGCCACCTTCAACTTCGGATTTTAACTCTGATGAGATTTTTTCTCCGCCTTCACGAATTGCTTTTTCCGTGTTGTGAATTAAGGAATCTGCTTCATTTTTTGATTGAACAAGATCTGCTTTTTCGGCATCTTTGGTTGCATTTGCTTCAGCTTCGCGAACCATTCTTTCAACCTCAGATTTTGAAAGACCACCAGACGATTGAATTTGAATGCGTTGTTCTTTTCCGGAAGATTTATCCTTCGCAGAAACATGCACGATGCCATTGGCGTCGATATCAAATGTTACTTCAATTTGCGGAACGCCACGCGGAGCAGGAGGAATTCCGTCCAACATGAATTCGCCCAAGATTTTGTTATCCGAACACATTTTTCTCTCACCTTGGAAAACGCGAATTCCAACGCCGGGTTGGTTATCTGATGCTGTTGAGAATGTTTGCGATTTCTTCGTTGGAATTGTGGTGTTTCGCTCAATGAGTGGCGTCATTACACCGCCCATTGTTTCAATTCCAAGTGTTAGAGGCGTAACATCCAAAAGAACGATATCCTTAACAGAGCCGGTTAGAACTCCACCTTGAATAGCAGCACCAATTGCGACAACTTCATCAGGATTTACACCCTTATGAGGCTTCTTCCCAAAGAATTTTTCAACCGTTTCTTGAACTTTTGGCATGCGAGTCATTCCCCCAACAAGCACAACTTCGTCAATTTCAGAAAGCTTTATTCCGGAATCTGCAAGTGCTTTTTTGCAAGGCTCGATTGTTTTTTGAATTAGGGAATCAACAAGAGATTCCAATTTCGCACGCGAAAGTTTCATTTGCAAGTGCTTTGGACCAGTCGCATCAGCGGTGATATACGGCAAGTTGATTTCACTTTCTTGCGTTGATGAAAGTTCAATTTTTGCTTTTTCTGCCGCTTCTTTAATTCGCTGAACAGCCATAGGATCTTTCGAAATATCCATTCCTGCGTTTTGCTTTTTGAATTCGTCGATTATGTACTGCTGAACGATGTTGTCGAAATCTGCTCCACCAAGGAATGTATCGCCGTTTGTCGCTTTCACTTCGAAGACGCCATCTCCGATTTCAAGAACCGAGACATCAAATGTTCCGCCACCAAGGTCATAAACGATGATTTTTCTATCGCCTTGTTTATCAAGACCATAAGCCAAAGCCGCCGCAGTTGGTTCGTTCACGATTCGAAGGACATCAAGCCCTGCAATTTTTCCAGCGTCTTTTGTTGCTTGGCGTTGGGAATCGTTGAAGTAAGCAGGAACTGTAATTACCGCTTTTTCAACTTTTTGCCCAAGGTAACTTTCCGCGAAATCTTTCATATAGCGAAGAACTTCCGCAGCAACTTGTGATGGAGCAAGCTCTTTACCGGATTTATCCTTGATCCAAGCATCGCCTGTTTTTGATTTGAATATTGTAAATGGTACATGTTGAAGTGCTTTTTTCACTTCGTCGTCCTCAAATTTGCGACCAATCAAACGCTTTGCCTCAAAGATTGTGTTTTGTGGGTTTGTAACCGCTTGGCGTTTGGCTGGGTCACCAACCACAATTCCGGATTCAGTATAAGCCACAATTGAAGGAGTTGTTCTTTTACCTTCTTTGTTTTCAATTACTTTCGTTTCACCACCTTCCATAATCGCAAGGCAGGAGTTCGTTGTTCCAAGGTCGATTCCTATAACAATAGACATTTTAATATAAAAAAAGTTATTAATTATCCATTATATAGTAACCGATTTTTAGAATTCAAGGAATTAAATTCGTTATATCGTTCTACTGTACTAGTACACTATAACAAAAATCCTCATAGAAAAGCAAATATTTCATAGAAAAAAATAGTTTCACAAGAATATTTCATGATCTCCAAGCATGGAAGCAGGAAAAGATTTGATGAAACTTAGGCAATGCTAAGGCGAATCTCCTGAATTTCCTTAAACCCGTGCAGGAATTGGAGTGAATGCAAAAGCTCGTTTTTGATATACGGAAATTGAACAGATGCCATTTTGTTTTTCGGGTGTAAATAAAGTGCTTTTTGTGAATCGCCGTCGAAGCCTCGCAGTGGTTTCATTGAGACTGGGAAGAAATTTTTCGCTTCCGGATGCAAATTCTCCCAAATGGAGAATATCAATGTGCTTTCAAACCCACGCGATGCAATCATTTTATACACCAGCCTCACCGCGTGCATTTCAATGTTTGCCATAATTATGCGGTAAATTCAATTCCAACTTGAAGCAAAAGCGATGTTGTCAGGGCTTTTACATGGGAGAAATCGCCCTCATTTTCAGATTCATACCGCACGATTAGGACTTCCTCCGTGTTTGATGCACGAACCAAAAACCACGCCGTTTCGTTGATCTCACAGCGAATTCCATCGATATCATTGAACTTTAGCGAACGCTCGTTCATCAATTTTTGAAGTTTTTCCACAACGGCGAATTTCTCACCGCAATGAACTTTAATTTCAGGCGATTTCAATAATTTCGGGAATTCATCAATAATTTCGTTTATGGTTTTTCCACAATTTGCAAAATAAGAAAGAACACGAATTGCGGTGTAAATGCCGTCATCAAAGCCGTAATATCCATTTTTGAAGTAAATATGCCCCGAGCATTCGCCCGCCAAAACTGCATTTTCTTCAAGCATTTTTTGTTTGATGAGTGAGTGTCCGGTTTTGTACATTACAGGTGTTCCGCCACATTTTGAAATCTCATTTTTTAGTGCATTGGAGCATTTGACATCAAAAATAACCTTTCCGGAATTGATTTTCGAGAAAACCTCACGCACAGATAAAAAGAGGATATCCTCCCCAAAAAAGACTTTTTTTTCAGTAATTGCCATAATTCTATCCGCATCGCCATCAAAAGCGAATATGACATCAAGTCCGTGTGTTTGTAAATCTGATTTCATACGCTCGATATTTTGAGGATTCGAAGGGTCAAGAACGGTTGGAAGCTCGCCATTCATTTCGCACTCAAAAATTTTCGCGTTCAAATTTTCCGCAAGTTTTGGCAAAATCGCACCAGCGGAACCATTCAACGCGTTAAAACCGATTTTTAGGCTTTGCATTTGTGGGATATCCTGCAAAATTCGTTCAATATATGCGTTTTTCACATTTGAGGATTCAACCACATTCCCGCCATCAACAATTTCCAAGTTTTGTGCTAAATTTGCGATTTCAAGAATTTTCTCCTCGCTAAAAGCTTTCCCAGTAATTCCAAACTTGAAACCGTTGTAATTAATTGGATTATGCGAACCCGTTATTGCAATAAACCCCGATGTTTTCAAATGATGCGAAGCAAAATAGCAGGTTGGAGTCGAACCAATTCCGCAATCAAAAACAGTTCCGCCACCATCAACAATTCCGCGGATAACCTCCGCCTTAAGGGCGATTCCACTGGCACGAGAATCCTTAATTACAGCAATTGTTTGTTCGATGTTTTGCAGTTTTAAATATTCCACAAACGCACGCCCCAAGGCGTAGGCATCAATTGGATTGAGATCCTCCCCAACGATGCCACGAATGTCGTATTTTCTTAAAATTGACTGCGAAAATTTGTGAGATAGTGACATTTCTTCCATTGTTCCTTAACTTTTTAATCACGAATTGGGACTAAAAAATTAAGGAAGTCAAGAATTTATTTTACAGATTTGGTATTAAAAAGCGTTGCAACACCGATCTTTAGTGTTGGCATTGTGAGTAGCATGTGGCTCAATAGGGTCTCTTCTTTCAATAAGCATCGTTATATTATGACGGCCTTCTGTTTTCATACGATTAGTATCATAATCTTGTGGATGCTCTGACATTGCATCACAACTATCATTGAGTAACACACACTGAGGCTTAGATGCAATGTTAGAGCTGTCCGGTGTTGTAACGCGAGGTGTTGCAAAACGAGGGGTATAATTAGGGTTGCTCACTATAGTGTCTGTGCCGAAGACTATTCTTGGAGCGAATATTGTTTGGTGTGTTTTATACTCTTCAAAACTAGAACTAAAAATAGAACTAGAACTAGAACTCTTATGTTTTTGCATAAAAATTTAAAATTAATTGATTAAATAATTATAGCACAAAAAAACACCTAATGCAAATGATGAATGAAAAATGTTG
>CAMAVG010000059.1 GCA_945861605.1 Rickettsia typhi | reverse complement strand
ATTTGGGATAACATTTCGCAAAAAAACCTTGAATCTTTAACGCAAATGATTCACATAAAACTTCACGGCTTTTTAGAAGAAAGACTGAAACTTTATGCAAAAGATTTCAACAATTAATCTAAATCTTTCACCAATTTCAACCCAAGTTTCTTCAAACGCTTTTGCACATTTGCGGAGTTGCCCTTCAGCTGTTCGTCCGTGAAAATTCGCAGTTCTTCCGTTTGTTTTTCGCCAACTTCTGATGGTGCGTTCATTAATAAATCCTGTGCTTTTCCATTGAGCGGGAAAGAAATGATATCACGAATTGAATCTGTTCCTGCTAAAAGCATAACTATGCGGTCAATTCCGGGTGCAATTCCGCCGTGGGGTGGGGCTCCGTATTGGAACGCTCCAACCATTCCGGAAAATTGTTCACGAACTTGTGCTTCGGAATATCCTGCAATTTCAAACGCTTTAAACATTAAGTCCAGCTTGTGGTTTCGAATTGCACCCGATGAAAGTTCAATTCCGTTGCAAACGATATCGTATTGATAGGCTTTGATTGAGAGGGGGTTGATGTAGAATTGTTGTTTTAATGCGTCTATCTCTTCTCTTCTCATTTTTCTTCTTACATCGGATGGGGCAAGCCTGCCTTCTGCGTTGAATAGATTTATGTCCGATAGTGACAATGTACTAAGGAAATTATTCATTTTTTCGCTACATTGATCACTAATCCCAATTTCTTTATAATTTAATTGTGTCGTATAATCCAAATTTCTTTCTGAAACAGCACCATTTGATATTGTAATGTATTTTTCAAAAGTCTCCTCTTGACTCAATAACAAAACATCCATTCCCCCCTGTGGCATTGAAAAAGGGTTGTGGGAGAATTGGTATGGACTAGTAGCTTTTTCATCGTCATTTTCTTCAAAAAACGGGAAGTCAACAATCCAGCAAA
This sequence comes from Rickettsia typhi, assembly GCA_945861605.1. Lineage (GTDB taxonomy): Bacteria > Pseudomonadota > Alphaproteobacteria > Rickettsiales > Deianiraeaceae > CAJQOT01. Next base: position 4,578 of record CAMAVG010000059.1, on the reverse strand, counting down.
ATTCAAAATGGTTTTCGTTGATGAGTTTTAGGTCGCGACCAATTTTCGTTCGAACCAACCCCGCCAATTTTGCTGCAAAACCAGCCTTGCCCGAGGCAAAAAACACGGCATCGCCATCTTTGAGATTTCCCGCTGTTTTGATGTCTTCCACCAATTTCGCAAATTCAGTTTCGTGAATAGTATCCCCGTTTTTCTCCACTTTGTACGCATTGCGAATTGGACAGTTCTTCACCGTTCCATCTTCAAAAACCATGTAAGCTATTCCAAATTCCGCCCCGTTTAATTTTGCGAAATTTTGCATTTCGGTTTTGAAATATTCTGTTGATTTGTTGTGAGCAGGCACTGGAATTGCGCGCACAACCTCGCCTTTTGATTTCGCGGAGGCAAAAATCCCGAATTTTGAGCCTTCAAAAATGTCAGTTGCATCAAAAATTTCAATTGGGTTGCGTAAATCAGGTTTGTCGTTACCATATTTCAACATTGAAACATCGTAAGGAATGCGTTTGAATGGATACGGCGAAACGGTTTTGCCAAAATTCACGCCTTTAAACATAATTTCCAGCAGGCGATTTTTGATGATTTTCACGCTTTCCAAATCGCGAGTAGTTACAATAAAGCCCGCATCCCAGTTGAGTTGCGTCAATAAATTAAGGGGGATTTCATCACGCATATTAATTTTCGCATTGAAAATTTGCGAAATAACTTCGCTTGGAGTTCCTGAAAATTTGCCAACTTTTACATTAAAATCTTTTAAAAACTTTTCAATATTTTGCGTAATTTTTTTAAACTCTGCGGAGGTTTTATCCATTTTGTGAATCGCTTCCAAATTAATCCATACTGCATGGGAAATCCCATCGGCGTTATTTCTTATTGAAACAAAATCGTCCCTTCCTGCAAACTTTGCAAAAACATCATACATCACAGGCTCGATTGCGGAAAAAACATCTTCTTGAGTCGCAAACGACATTTCAATATCCAGTTGGTAAAACTCCCCGGGGGAGCGATCGGCCCTTGCGTCTTCATCCCTGAAACACGGGGCGATTTGGAAATATTTTTCAAAGCCGGACATCATCAACAATTGTTTGAACTGTTGCGGAGCTTGTGGCAGGGCGTAAAATTTGTTCGGGTGAATTCGAGACGGAACGAGGAAATCCCTTGCTCCTTCTGGGGAGGATGCAGTTAAAATCGGAGTTTGAAATTCGGTAAAGCCTTCTTGTTCCATGCGTTTGCGAATGTAGGATATCACAGATGAGCGAAGCAAAATGTTATTACGCATTTTTTCGGTTCGAAGGTCGAGGAATCGGTATTTTAAGCGAATATCTTCGGAAATTTCGTCGTCAGAATTAACCTGAAACGGAATTTGCGTTGATTCATTTTCCACAACAACGCTTGATGCAACAATTTCAACACGACCAGACTTCAACCCCAAATTAACCGCATTTTCAGGACGAAGACGAACTTCGCCGGTAATTTTCAAAACGGATTCCAACTTGATTTTTGAGACTTCCTCAATTGCCTTTGCTTCTTCCACAACAACTTGAACTTTTTCGCCAAAGGCACGGATATCAAGGAAAAGAACGCCGCCGTGGTCGCGTTTATTATGCAACCAGCCCGCAATTTGAACTTGTTTCCCTAAAAGATTTTCCGATATTTCCGAAATTTTGTGCGTGTAATGTTTCATTATGAATGCATTTAAAAGAATTTTACCACTTTAAACATTTTAAAAAATAAAATCAAGTTTTTTTAAAAGCTATCGCAATTTTGCATAAAAACACTTTTTTTGTGTTTATGCAAGAATTTCTTGACTGTTTATTTATCTTTGATTACAAACCATCACATAATAAATAATTGTACAATCTTTAATGCCTAAAGACCCATCAACCCCAACAAAAATTACCCTAGGAACACCAACAAGTTCCAACTCATCTGCTAAAATTTCCCTTGGAAGTATTGGCGTTGGTTCTGGAATTAACAAGGATGATATCCTCAAAAGATTCATGAAACAATCTTCATCTGCAAACCAAGTTGTGCATAAAAATTTCGAACAAAATATTGTTGTTGAGGAAAAGAAAACCAAAGAACAACACTACTCACCGTACGATTCACCATATGCAGCATCGCGAGAAGAATCATCTCAGCACACAGAACGCACGAATGAAAATCGTATGGAATCAACAATCAAACCCGTTGCAAAAACTCTATTCAAGGAAAAACCCGCAAAGGTAAAGCCCGAGCTTCACATAACTCTACCAGCAAAAGTTGAAATAAAAGCAAAAAAAGTTGAAAAAGAAGAGCACGCAGAACTTCCACACGATTTCTCAATATTTGGTACAAAACCCGAAGGAGAAGCCCCTTCAATTACAATTGATACATCCAAAGAAGACGAAATCCAAAAGGAGGACAACCGCGACAAATCAATCATCGAAAAGCATCTTCAACACTATAAATACCTTGAGTTTGACAAGGAATCCGAAATTGACAGCCTGAAAACCGGCGAAAACCTACGAGAATTCCTCTCAAAGCAACGCCAACTTACAGAAGAAGACGATGTTGAAATCATCTCAACATTTGTTTCCGAGGAACGCAATCGCAAAAGAAAAAAATCAAGTTCATTTGGCGTTAAAAGAAAAAACACAAACACGAGCGTTCAAGAACAGGCAATCAGAACAATTGAAATTCCCGAACTTATTTCAATACAAGAATTGGCAAACCGCCTTTCGTTGAAGATTAACCTTGTAATAGAAAAAGCCAAATTCATTGGTGAACACGCAAACGAGGATTCAATTCTTGATGGCGACATCGCAGAGCTTATCGTCGAAGAATTCAGGCAGAAAGTCCTTCGTGTAAAAGAAAAAACACCTGAAGACATCCTGAATCGTAAGGCTGCTAACACTGATATCAAAAAAGTACCACCGGTTGTAACAGTGATGGGACATGTCGACCACGGAAAAACCTCACTTCTTGATGCCCTTCGCCACACTGATATCGCACTTGGTGAAGCAGGTGGAATTACACAACACATTGGTGCATACCAAGTAACATTGCCGTCTGGTCAAAAAATTACATTCATCGATACCCCCGGTCACGAAGCATTCACGGCAATGCGTGCAAGGGGTGCAAATGCAACTGATATCGCAATTCTTGTTGTTGCTGCCGATGACTCAATCAACACACAAACGATTGAAGCAATTCACCATGCAAAAGCGGCAAATTGCCCGATTATCGTCGCCGTAAATAAAATGGATCTTCACGCCGCAAACTTGCAGAAAGTTAAAGAAGACCTTCTTTCTCATCACCTTGTTCCCGAAGATTTCGGTGGAGACATCGCCGTTATGCCGGTTTCTGCTTTAAAACGCACGGGTTTGAAAGAACTTGAAGAACGCATTTTGCTTCAGGCAGATGTCATGGACCTAAAAGCTAACCACTTGGGACACGCTGGCGGAATTGTCTTGGAATCAAAACTTGATAACAGAAAAGGCGTTGTTGTAACGGTTTTAATTAAACACGGAATTCTTAAAAACGGGGATATCATTTTGGCGGGGACTACTCACGGTAGGGTTCGTAAAATGGTTGACGACAAAGGGCAAACCCTAACGGAATCCCTTCCTTCAATGCCTGTTGAAATTTATGGTTTTTCCGAAGTTCCAACTTCAGGTGAAAGATTCTTCGTTATGGAAAGCGAACGACTTGCAAGGGAGGTTATCTCCCACCGAATTGAACGCATTCGTGAAGAAAATACTCAAAACCAAATTTCCGCAGCAACAGATTCCGACCCATTCGCCGCACTTCTCAAAAAAGAGAAAAAAGAAATCGGAATCATTATTCGTTCCGATGCACAAGGTACTTTGGACGCAATTCGCTATTCGCTTGAAAAAATTCAGCACGAAGAAATTAAGTTGCACATAATTCAAGCAATGGTTGGAAATGTTACTGAAGCGGATATTTTACTCGCAAAAACAAAAGGTGCAACAATTTTTGCCTTCAATGTTTCCGTTGGATCAAACGAGGAAAACCTCGCAAGAAAAGCAAGCATTGTAATTCGCGAGCATTCAGTTATTTACAAAATCATCGATGAAATCAAAGCACTACTTGCAGATTCCCTCTCACCAGTTCAAATTGACACAAAGGTTGGCTCTGCTTCGGTTCGTCAAGTGTTTGATGTCTCAAAAGCTGGAAAAATTGCCGGTCTTCATGTAACCGATGGTGTTGTGAAAAGGAACGCTCTTGCTAAGGTTGTTCGTAATGGTGAAATGATTGCTCAAGGAAATATTCGCACACTGAAACACTTTCAAGAGGATGCAAAAACAATCCAACAAGGTAAAGAATGTGGTCTTCAAATGGAAAAATTCGAAGGATTTATCATCGGGGATGTTATTGATATCTACGATGTGACATTTGAAAAAGGCAAAATTGATTAATGTAATACATTATGGAAAGGCTGATTAACTTCTTCTTTGCAAAAAAGCGTTTTACTATAATTCTCTCAACTCTTTTGCTAATTTTTGGGATTAAATCCTATGGAATTATTGCAAAAGAGGGTGCCCCGCAAGTAAAAGTTCCGTATATTTTCGTTTCAGT
>CAMAVG010000058.1 GCA_945861605.1 Rickettsia typhi | reverse complement strand
TTCCTTCCATGAAGACATTAAATTGGCGAAATCTTCTATTGTGTTGATGGGTATGTGTGTGCTGTTTTGCGACATAATTCTTCCAATGAAACTAAATTTAAGGGAATTATTTTCGTGCAATTTTAAAATGCAAGGGGAAAGTTATTTAGAATTTTTTAAGCTTGGGTTTTAATCCAGTCAATAAGTGCATCGTGGTGAAGAAGTTCCACGCCACAAGTTGAAGCAAGTTGTTTGGCGGATGTTGTGTAGGAATTATTTGTTACGACCATCGCAAGTTGGCAGTCGTAATGACTCTTCGCCGCAAAAACCTCCTGCACTGCTCCATTTCCAACTGGGGAAGAGTAAAGTTTGCACTGAACCGCCACCCTCACTCCATTAAGTTCGGCGATTACATCAACGCCTTGGTCGCCACTTGCTTTGGTAACTTGTGCGTTCCAACCGCAGTTCGTGAAAACCTCACAAATTGCGTGTTCGTATTTAATTGGGTCGGTTATTGTATTAAATTCCGTTTCTTCTTGTAGTTCTTCAATTTTCGCTTCGTAAATTATGGTGTTAATTACTGTCTCTAAATAGTGCGTAAATTCTAAGCTACGCATTTCATAGTCATCGCCATATTCGCAAGCAAACTTTACAAATGTGTCATTAAACCACTCGTTTCTAAAATCCGCCATTTTACTTTCAACAAATGTTCTTAATTCTTTACGCCAGTAATCAAAGATATAATCGCCGTAATCGTCCTTCATAATTAATTGCTTTTGCTTACGCACAAGAACTTTAAGATACCCCCTTTCTTCAAGAAATTCCTTGCAGGCAATTTTGAAAGTTTGTTCAAATAATTCACGCTGCTTTTCTTGTTGTTCTTTGTGTTTTTTTGATTTAATCAAGCTATCAAACAGCCAACACATAAAGCACGAAATGGCAATCAACAGTAAAACAATATCAATCATAACACCAAAAAACCAATTTCACCAATTCAAGCCCCGCAAATCCAAAAGGCAAGCAAATAAATATGATGAAAAAAATTCTTCTTGACATTTCCACATTTTATTTTTGTTGTGAGGGACATGTATGGCGGGCGTAGCTCAGTTGGTAGAGTAGTAGTTTGTGGATCTATTGGTCGCGGGTTCAAGCCCCGTCGCTCGCCCCATGAAATAATTTTTAAAATGAGGACAAAATGAGAGAAACCCCAAACAATATCAACAATAAGGCTTCTGCGTTGGTTAAATCCATTGGTGGAGTATCCTTAGTCGTGATTGCATTGTTTGTTGCGATGTCCTTCATTTCATATACCCCAGTTGATGTCTATTCCAGCGAACTTGATGCAATTTTCAACCAAGGTGGAAGGTTTGGCTCCGGAATTGCACATTTCTTCTTGCAATATTTTGGTCTCTCGGCGTGTTTAATTCCATTCTGCATGTTCACATGGGGAATTATTTTGTTTTATAAGCATGAGATCGTCAACATTGCAACAAAAATTACTTTTGGAATATTGAGTGTGATTTTCACCGCGTTTCTTTTGGGGAATTTGCATAATATTGAAAATATGTTTTCGTTTTTAATCGGCGGATATTGTGGGTATATGTTGAACGCCGTTCTTTCGGAAACAATATTTTTCTTCCCGCTATATGCTGTAATTGCAGTTGTGACGCCGCTAACAATTCTTTCGTCTTCGGGAATCCACACATTTGATATTCCTTCAAAAGTTGTGAAAATCCTTTCAATGGTTTTTACAAAATTTCAAAACGAAACACAAAAAGCTTCAATTATGGAGGAAGAACCACTGTTTCGATCGGTTGCAAAGGAGCAAGCTCGCCAGATTAGAAACCAGAACATTAACGAGGTTCGCACCGCGACGATGGTCTCCAATGCAAAAGTTCCAACAACAAAATTGAACGATCTTCTTGACGCCAAGCCAACGCCAAATATCGCGACGAAAAGTGAAATGACGATTAAAAAAGTCGTGCCAATTCGCAATAAGGATTATCTCCCGCCGGAAATCAACTTCCTTGCGAAGAATTCTGCGGAGAATAATAAAAAAAATGCGGAAAGCAATAAGCAGGCGGAAGCGATGCAGGTAAAGCTCAATCAAGTTCTTATGGATTTTGGAATTGATGGCGAAATTATTTCGTTTGCGGTTGGTCCCGTTATTACAATGTTTGAATTTGAGCCAAGCGCGGGAATTCGTTCGTCAAGAATCATTGGTCTTTCGGAGGATATCGCCCGCTCACTTAAGGCAAAATCGGCAAGAATTAGCATTATTCCGGATAAATCCTCCCTTGCGATTGAAATCCCAAACATCGAACGCGAAATTGTATATTTCCGCGAATTGATTGAATCTGATAACTATAACGATTCCAAGCACGCTCTTCCACTTTGCTTGGGAAAGGATATATCTGGGCGTCCAATTATTGTTGATCTTGCCAAAATGCCGCATTTGTTAGTAGCAGGAACGACGGGTTCGGGAAAATCAATTGGGATAAACTCAATGATTATGTCAATTCTGTACAAACTATCGCCAGATGAATGCAAACTGATAATGATTGATCCAAAAATGCTTGAACTTTCAGTCTATGAGGGGATTCCCCACCTGATGACACCAGTTGTTACCGACCCTGAAAAAGCAGCATTGACACTTCAATGGGTTACAAAGGAAATGGAAAAACGCTACAAAGTTATGGCAAAAATTGGTGTGCGAAATATTTTTAATTACAATTCACACATTGAGGAAAACCAAAATGATAATAGCATCGAATCGCAAGGCTCTGAAGCATTTGACCCAAAACATTCACGAGACGACGACTCTTCCCAAGGCAAAAAAATGCCTTATATTATTGTAATTGTGGACGAAATGGCAGATTTAATGCTCACCGCAGGAAAAACGGTCGAAGCTTCAATTCAGCGTTTGGCACAAATGGCAAGGGCGGCCGGCATTCATATTATTATGGCAACTCAAAGACCATCAGTCGATGTCATTACCGGTATTATTAAAGCAAACTTTCCGACAAGAATCTCCTTTCAGGTTACATCAAAAATTGATTCCCGCACGATTTTAGGCTATCAAGGGGCGGAATCATTGCTTGGAAATGGTGATATGCTTTACATGCCAACCGGAAGCAAGACTTATCGCGTTCATGGTCCATTTGTTGATGACAAAGAAGTTAGCAGGGTCGTTCAATATTTGAAGCAGAATTATCCAAACCGCGATCCTAACTACGGTAAAATTAACCTCGAGATTGAAAAAACAATGAAGCTTGACGACGAAGATTCCGATGCCGATGAGGGCGATATCTACAAACAAGCCGTTGCAATTGTGCGTGAGGAACGCAAGGCCTCAATAAGTTATCTTCAACGCCGTTTAAGGATTGGCTACAACAAAGCGGCGAATTTCATCGAACAAATGGAAATGGACGGAATTGTCTCAGCACAAGATCACACCGGAAAGCGTATTGTGATTGAGTAAGGTCAAGCGATGGTTCAATTGCCAAAGAAGTTTTACAAATTTCTTGACAAATAAAATACAAACGATTTCACTTATACAAAGTGGGGCGGTGGCGGAGTGGCCAATCGCAGCAGACTGTAAATCTGCCGACGCAAGTCTACGCAGGTTCGAATCCTGCCCTCCCCACCATTAATTTTCTTTGCAAAAATGCAGAATCTCACAATCGATCCAATCCTCCTCACAAAAAAACTCATATCATTCCCAAGTATCACGCCTGAAACTGGTGAGAGCCTTGCATTCATGGAAACCCTTCTGAAGGAAATTGGATTTGAGGTTATCATGAAAAAATTTGATGACATCGACGCCTCATCAAAGCCAACTTGGAACATATACGCATACACGAAGAAATCTCCCGCGAAAAACATAACATTTATCGGACACCTTGATGTCGTTCATTCCGGACACCACTCCGATTGGACATACCCGCCATTCGAACCAACTGTTGATAACGGAATTCTTTATGGTCGCGGTGCGTGCGATATGAAAGCCGCAATTGCGTGTTTTTGCGTGGCATCGACAAATTTTGCGAAGAAAAATCACGATTGTGGAATATCAATGCTATTGACATACGACGAAGAAGGCAATGCCATAAACGGCACGAAGAAAATGCTCCAATTTTTACATAATGACGGCTTCACTTTTTCAGATGCCATCACTGGCGAACCAACCTGCTCCAAACAACTTGGTGATACAATCAAAATTGGCAGGCGTGGAAGCGTGAATTTCACGATTGAGATCATCGGAAAGCAGGGGCATGCGGCTTATCCCGAGCTTGCAACAAACCCAAATTATACCGCCTGCGAAACAATTCTTGCCCTGAAAAACTACGAATTTGATCGCGGAAACAAGAATTTTCAGGCGACAAACCTTGAAATAACCGGCATCGAGACCTCAACAAAAGAAACGAATGTCATTCCAAACACCGTGAAAATTCTGTGCAATGTCAGATTCAACGACGAACACACATCGCAAACAATAATTGCAAAAATTAAAGAAATTATTGCTTCCACGGTGCAAAATTGCGTTTATAAAATTGAATCGAAGGTCTCCGGTGAATCATTCGCCGTGAAAAATGAAAATTTGGCAAATATGATGAAAAACGCCGTGAAAAAAGTGACAGGCATCGAAGCAATTCTTTCAACATCAGGTGGAACAAGCGATGCGAGGTTTATGAAAGATTACGCGAACATCGTTGAATTCGGTGTTTTGAATGAAACGGCACATAAAATCGACGAGCATGTACCAATCGATCACATAACGCTTTTGGCGGAGGTGTATCGTGAATTTCTCGAAGATTTCACTGGTTCAGAGATTTGAGAATCTTCCTCATTTCGTACGCGTATTGAATTTTTCTTAATTTTTGACCTCTTTTACTGTGATAGCTCCCATAAATTAGTGCCACAAAAATTACCAACATTGAAATTCCGAAGAATGTCCAAAAAAATGATGACAGATAAAAATAAACACGCAATATTCCCGTTGAATGGGAGTGGAAATCAATGAAATGCCTGACAAAATCCGGAGTGATAAAGTGCAGGCATTCTTGAAGTGTAATCATTGATTAGGCTTGCGATTCAGCAAGAATTCTGTCAACGACAAGTCCGGTTCCGGCAGGAATAATTTTACCCATAACCACACTTTCTTTGACACCGCGAAGGTTGTCTACTCGGCAAGAAATTGCGGCATCGGTAAGAACTTTTGTTGTTTCTTGGAACGAAGCCGATGAAATGAATGAATCGGTTTGAAGCGAAGCTTTTGTAATCCCCTGAAGAACGGGTTTCGCAATAACTTTGTTTCCGCCGTTTTGTTCAATTTCCGCATTAATTTGGTGCAATACATTGCGTGAAATTTTTTGGAATTTGAAGAAGTTGGAATCACCAGCTTCAATAACTTCGTATTTTTGAAGCATGTATTTGATGATGACCTCAATGTGTTTGTTGTTAATTTTCACACCTTGAAGTTTGTAGACGGATTGAATTTCCTCAATCATGTACTCGATCAAAGCATCAACGCCGCCAACTTCAAGAATATCGTAAACATTTCTTTCACCAACAACAACCGTTTCACCTTTTAAAATATGAGCACCAATATGCACGGCAATTCTTGCATTGCCTTGTGCCGAAATGTTCACAATTTCGCCGGTTATGGAATCCTGAATGGCGATTTTTTTCTTGGTTTTGAAGTTTTTGATTTCCATGATCACCCCATCAAATGGTGAGATAATTTCAGGGTTTTTTGGTTTGCGAGCCTCAAAAATATCAAC
>CAMAVG010000057.1 GCA_945861605.1 Rickettsia typhi | reverse complement strand
GAAACATAAACGGGAAATTCTTTGACGCAGTCTTTGTTAGTTGCATAACCGCCGTTTTCTCTTCGGTCAAGAACTGAAACCCCGTCGGATTCCCTCAAAATCTCCATTATGTCTTCGTCCTCGGGAAGTTCGTTTGCAAATTCAACATTCACGCTTTCCGCATGCCCAACAAACACGGGAACCCTTACGCAGGTTGCGGAAACTTCAATATCTGGCGACATAATTTTTTTCGTCTCAACAATCATTTTCCATTCCTCTTTTGTGTTGCCGTCTGCCATGAAGGAATCAATGTGGGGAATACAATTGAAGGCGATTTCTTTTGTAAATTTTCTTGGTGAAACATCAATGTGTTTGAGTGGTTCAAAAACCGCTTTTGCTTGGTTGTAAAGCTCATCCATTCCTTCTTTGCCTGCTCCTGAAGCGGATTGATAAGTTGAAACGACGATTCTTTTAATTCCAAAAAGTTTATGAAGTGGAGCAAGCGGCACAAGCATTTGTGCAGTTGAACAATTCGGATTTGCAATAATTCCGTGCGTTTTGTAACCATCGACAGCCTCTGGGTTGACTTCCGGAATAACCAATGGAATGCCATCTTGCATTCTGAAGTGCGATGTGTTATCAATTACGATGCAACCTTGTGAAGCAGCAATTGGAGCATATTGTTTGGAAACCTCGCCACCGGGGGAAAATAGTGCGATGTCCGTGCCTGTGAAGTCGTATTCTGCTAAATCTTGAACGATGACATCGATGCCTTGAAAACGAATTTTTTGCCCTGCGGAGCGTTTCGAAGCCAAGCATACCAATTCGCTTACGGGGAAATTGCGATCCTTAAGAACATTGATCATTTCCCTTCCAACATTTCCACTTGCACCGACGACGGCAACTTTGTATTTTTTCATTTTTGATAGTAAAACATATACTTAAACATAAGTTGAGTGAATGGAATTGTCAAATTATTTTTTCTTGACATTACCACTTTTTTTTGTGGATAATCAAAAAAAGTAACTTATTTTTATTTCCTATGTTGAAAAAAATCGCTTGCGTTGGTCTTGCCGTTGCATTATTGCAATCGTGTGTTGATATCACTCCTGAACAAAAAAGCAAACTTCAAGCAGTTAAACAAACAATGCCTGAATACTATACTGAGGTGAAAAATCCTAATTTGGCGGCTGGTCTTGGTGTGTTACCGCTTGGTCTTGCAGATTTCTACAACGGGAATTATGGTCTTGGTGTTGCGAACCTTGCTGGTTCGATAATTTGGCCAATAAATATTTCATGGACGGTAGTTGGTGCTATTGATGGTGCAAACGAAAAGAACTACTACGCAACGAAGAATGCTTTGTCCAAGGCTAAGAAAAAAGATTTGGCTAAATTACAAGAAAAGCTTGAAGCAAAAGAAATTACTTTAGAGCAGTACACGCTGAATTCTAAAAAAATTGAACAAAAATACGATATGGATTACATCATGTAATTTCAGCCCATGCCATCGCCATGCACCAACTTAAAACATTGGTGCACCCGGCGGGGTTCGAACCCACAACCTTTGCCTTCGGAGGGCAATATTCTATCCAGTTGAACTACGGGTGCTTGCACTAATGTTCACTTTAAAACACTATTTCAAAATCTGCTTTTATTATTTTTGAAAATCAAGATAAAAATACTTGACATTTATTTTTTGCGAATTTACAAGCAAGAACATTAAATTGATTATTGATATGCCAAAAAGAGTATTAGTTGGTGCCGTTGAAAAGGTGATTAGCCATGAAACCGTTTCCGTGACTGTTGTAAAGGTTAAGGCGCATCCTCTTTACAAAAAAATTATTCGCCTAACAACAAAATATATGGCGCATGTTGAAGCTGGTCAAAAGGTTGAAGCTGGTCAAAAAGTTGAAATTGAGGAATCAAAACCGATTTCAAAATCAAAAAAGTGGATTATAAAAACTGTTTTAGTATAAAAAATTTATGATAATATTAGGTACTCGCTTAACTGTTGCGGATAACTCCGGTGCAAAAACCGTTGAATGTATTCATGTTTATGGTGGCTCTGTAACAAGATGGGCAAATGTTGGTGAAATTATTACAGTTGCCGTTAAAACTGCAATTCCAAATGGAAAAGTAAAAAAATCTGAGGTTTGTCGCGCAGTAATCGTTCGCACAAAACAAAACATTAAAAGAGCAGACGGCTCAATCGTTTCTTTCAACTCAAATTCAGTTGTATTGATCGACAAAAAAGACGAACCGATTGCTACTCGTGTTTTTGGTCCTATTGCTCGTGAAGTGAGATCAAGATTCCTGAAAATTGCATCACTTGCCCCTGAAGTTTTATAAAATATATATATGTTACACAATCGAATTTCAAAAAAATACAAAGTTGGCGATAAAGTCGTGCTTCTAACAGGCAGCAAGCTTTACAAAGGCAAAACTTATGCTATCAAAACAATTGATAACGACCGCGTTACACTTGATGGCTACCAAACAAGAAAAAGAGCGAAAAAAATCACACAAGAAAACAGTGAAAACTATTCAATTGTTGATCTTCCAATTCACATTTCTAATGTATCTTTGGCTACAGAGGACGGAAAAGCATCACGCGTTGGCTTCAAGATTACCGCAGGCAAAAAAGTGAGAGTTCTGAAAAAGACAAATAAAGAAATTAATTAAATTTAGCGAAGATGTCCGCAAATATTGTTCTATCAAAGGAAAGTTACGAAAAAAATATCAGATCTCACCTTCAACAGAAGTTTGAAATCAAAAATGTAATGGAAATTCCTACAATTAGCAAAATTGTAATTTCAACATCTTTGGGTGCAGATGCACAAGATAAAAACTACTTTGCTGCCGTAAGAAATGTCTTCAGGCTAATTTGCGGTCAAGAATGTGTCGCACTTAAAGCTAAAAAATCCGTTGCCGCATTTAAGGTTCGTGAAGGTATGAACTCCGGTTTCAAGGTTACTCTTCGTCGCGAAAATATGTACAACTTTCTTGACAGACTTGTATACATCAACCTTCCAAGGATTAAAGATTTCAAAGGTTATAGCAAAAAAGCAGTCGATGACGCATTCAACTTCAACATTGGTATTCGCGATGTCACAGTTTTTCACGAAGTTGACTATGGAATGATCTCAAGACCGTTCGGTTTTTCAATTACATTTCATATTAAAAATTCAAAAAGTGTCGAACAAACTGTTGAACTTCTTACTTCGCTGAAAGTGCCTGTAAAATAAGCATTATGAAGACTTTTGATATAATATCCAAAAGAATTCGAATACTTTGCATAACATTGGCGTCTTTTGCAATAGCATTACTTTCAATTTTCGCCGTGCCTCTTAATAAATCCATTGAATTTACAGGTGGTGCGGTGTTTGAAGTCGTAGTTTCAAACGAAAATTTACCGCAATTTCAAGATTACATTTCAACTATCGAGGCAACATCCGCAAGCCTTGGCAACGGAAAATACACAATTAAAACAGCAAAAACCAGCAACTTTGAAGAGTTATCTTCGCACTTTGCAAATATTTCGCAAATTAATTCAAGTGCAGTCGTTGCACCGTCGATGACATCCTCTCTCATAAAGCAGTCAATTTATGCGATTATTTTTGCAATTTCCACAGTATTCATCTACATTCTTGTCAGGTTCAACACATATTACAGCTTTGGCGCAATTGTGACGATCGTCCACGATTTGGTTTTATCAATGGCGTTCATTAAAATTATGCACATCGAATTTGGAATATCAACAATCGCAGCACTTTTGACAATCGTCGGCTATTCCGTCAACGATACCGTCATAGTTTACGATAAAATCCGCGCAAGTTTGAGCTCAAAATGCAACTTCAAGGAGCGACTAAATCAGGCTATAAACTCAACTCTCCCAAGGACAATCGGCACATCGCTGACAACAGTTCTCGCAATTTTGCCAATAATTTTCTTCACAAGCGGGGATATCAAATATTTTTGCGAGATTGTCGTTTTCGGAATTTTTATTGGCACGATATCGTCGATTGCAATATCAGCGTTGTTCCTTCTTCCATTTGAGGCGAAAATCCTCGAAATCCTTAAAATTCGTGAGCAATCCGCGTGATTGATATCCCAAAATTTCACAGTACGGACATTGTATTTCTTGAGATATCGCCAACGAATTTTTCACTTGAGAACTTCACTCGGAAAATATCGCTGGCGAATCGTCATTTTCATGAAATTGGCAGACGCATTTCGGAAATTCACTTGATACGCAACGAAAAACTGGAAATTGAGAAATCCATCGATGAACTTTCGCGAGGCTTCAATATTGTTTTTGTGTCGGGTTCGCTTGGCGGTCAAAATTTTCACCATATTGCAAGTGCGATTGCCAATATATTCAGTGTGCCATTGGAAATTTCACCAGAAGCGATGGCGATTTATTCCACTCATTTGCAAAAAAATGGTATGGAGTATACCGAAAATTTGGCAAAAAAAGTTCTGCTTCCACGGAGTTCCACACTTTTGCACAAAAAAGACAGTCCGCATTTTGGGTTTTGGTTTGCAAACATTATTTGCGTTGATGATTCGCTCCAATGCACCAGCGAGGTTTTGGAAATTTTACAACGCGATATCCTTAGCGGGTGCAATTTTTTTACGAGGCAAATCGTCACAAAAGTACCGGTCGAGTTATTCGCCGAAAAAATTGAAGAATTTGCGAGAAATATGAATTTTGAACACCATATCATTCGTGAAGATGACAATTCTCATAAAATCGTGATACATCATTCCGATATTTCGCAGTTGAAGGTGTATGATTTGGCGATTTGCAATATTTTGCAAGAAATTGATGGAACTTTTAGGTAATTATATACAATCTTGACCTATTTTTTATATTTTTTCCGTGATAGTGCTTCAAATGTTTCTTTTGTAAACCGACCGTTGTACACCTCCTCACTTAAACATTTTAAAAATGTTTCAAACTCTGGTATCTCTGATGGCACTACAATTTTATTATTTTCTATTTTTGCGTCAATTCCAACTTCTTTTATCCCCTCGTATAAATCTTCAATGGTAATGTCATTTAAAATTTTAGATTGCATAATAAATCCTATCTTTTTTGCACGATGATTTTTAATAAACTTCTCAAATCCATCATCGCCAGTAAATAAGTTTTGCTGCTGTGTTTGAAATTCTGTAAAATCAAGTAGAGGGTGCCGTAGAAAATCTTGTACATCTTTATCGCTTGCATTGTGTTTATATTCCTCCATATCAAAAATTCTACACACGCCAGCAAATGTTACAAACCTTAATTCGCCCAATCCTATTTTGTTTGTATCACACACAAAAATTGCTGTCAATTTTAAATCAAGTGACAAAACCGAACTACTTATTGGTATAAATGTATTTTTAGCAAAGCCAAAACGAAATTTTTTTAAAGAGCCAGAAGTTCTTTGGTTGAATTCTTGTATTAAAAAATAATATTTATTACTGCTCTTATCTATATATCCTGTAAATATTGCTTTTATTGTATCGATTGATTGGACTTCTTCGCTGTGAGATATTCCACTATTTATGGCTTTTACCATTCCTAATGTATCAGGAAAATCTTTTATAAAAAAATAACTATCATCTGGCAATAATGATGTTATTGATTTATTTTCTACATAATCAATAGGGTTTGTTTTGTTTGAAAAAATATTTTCTTGTTTTTTAAATTCACCAAAGATCTTCTCTTGCAAATCTCCGTCTGTGACTAAACGCAAAATTTTACCGTCGTTGCTAATAGCATAAATAGGATTTGTCATTTTTCAAGTCTAATATGTGATGTCAATTTAACGACATTCATACTGCC
>CAMAVG010000056.1 GCA_945861605.1 Rickettsia typhi | reverse complement strand
GTCAAATGTTTCTTGGCTAACAAATATCGCATTGCTTTCGTTTCGCTTGGAAACTCGTTGTTTTGCCGTTGGAATATCGCATTCAATTTTATAAAACATGCAATCGACACCATGAATTTTGGCAAATTGACGAATTTCATCTCGTTCAGATTTCTGCCACATTCCGTTATCAAAAATGACATCAACGCCATAATTGAGCAGTTTTTCAATCAATTCCATTTGAATATCGTTGATATTATTCCAGTATTCGTCAAATTTTGAAGCATTTGGGTTTGAACCATAAAGCTTGAGCATCCAGTCATCGTTATTCACATAAAACGCGTTGTTTTGAATGGAAAAATTTCGTGCAAATGTTGTTTTACCAAAGCCAATAAAACCGTGGGTTACATATAATTTTGCCATCAAATTGGATAAAAATTACACACAAAGTAATTAACGGTGTTTATGAATGTCAAGAGCTTTAAAATCTTTCGAAAAAAATAAAACTTGCATTTTTATGAAACATTTTTTATTTGATGGAATATGTATATATTTTGCATCAAAATTATGGAAAAATTCAAAGAAATTAAATCAAACATTGCCGTTCTTGAAATCGATAACATTGATACCGACATGATTATCCCAAAGCAATTTTTGAAAACTTTGAAGAAATCGGGGCTTGGAACTAAACTTTTCTACGAAATGCGTTACAACGAACAAGAACAAATCATCCCTGAATTCATTCTGAATAAATCGGAATTTGCGAAATCCAAAATTTTACTTGCCGGTTCAAACTTTGGCTGTGGTTCAAGCCGTGAACACGCACCTTGGGCAATCACGGATTTTGGAATTAAAGTTGTAATTGCGAACTCATTTGCAGATATCTTCCACGGCAACTGTTTCAAAAACGGAATTTTGCCAATCGTTCTTTCAAAAGACGAAACCGATGCTTTAAAAAATTACATAAAAAAAGAAAACACCTCGTTTGTTGTCAACCTTGAAAAGCAAACGGTTGAAGCGGAAAACGGAAATTTTGTTCTTAAGTTTGAAATTACCCCGCAAAGAAAAAAAATCCTCATAGAAGGGCTGGACGACATTACCGAAACATTACAACACTCAAATTTGATCGATAAATTTGAAGAGCAAGACCGCCAAACACGACCATGGATCTATGAATAAAAAAAAAGGTTTATCTTCGCCAAACGCAAAGGTTCACAACCAAGTTAAAAACGATTGGAACAAAGACCGCAACTCCTTTGTCACAATACAACGCAATTTCTTCGTAATACTATCCATAATATCAATGATTGGCGTCATTTTCGCGATGATCGTCATAAAATCAATGGTTGAAAAAAATGCAATCGAACCATATGTCATTTCTGTTAATAATGCAGACAAAATGCCCGTCGCAATTCCATCGCAATCAGTGAAAGAATACGCTTCGGCAAACGCACCTATTATTGAATACTTCATTGAAAAGTATATCAAAGCACGCGAAGGCTACGATTTCGCCACATTTAAGTATGAAACCACAACAACCGTGCGAATTATGTCCACAGCGGAGGTCTACCAAACATTCAGGAAGTTTGTCATAAGCAATGAAAAAAATAATCCTGAAGCCTTGTTCGGTCCGGATAGTCGCGTCGATGTCTCAATCAAGAACATTGCTCATAATCCAAAGGAAAACATTGCAAACATTCGCATTGCAAAGAAAGTTAATTCTTCATTTGGTGAAGCTAAATCTGTCTCACACTTCCAAATTAAACTTCATTACAAACTTGAAACAAATGAAATGACGGCAGGCGAAATACAGATCAACCCCCTTGGTTTTAAGGTTGATTCATACACCCTTACCGAAGAAAAGCTGTTTGAAGAAGAAAACGAAGAAGTGATAGATGGAATATGAAAAAAATAATACATGCGTTTGTTAATGTTGTGGCTTTAATAATGCTTTCCAACCATTCATTTGCCAATGTGAATACTCCTGTGAACATTGATAGTAGAATCAGGACGATGGTCTACAATCCAAATGAGATCTACACCCTCAACCTTAAAATGGGATTTCAATCCATTGTAGAATTCTCGCTTGATGAAGTCGTTGAACTCATTTCAGTTGGCGACCCATACCCTTGGAAACTCACACCAATTGATAGACGCCTCTTTATAAAGCCACTTCAAATTGGAACAAAAACAAACCTTACAATCATCACAAACAAACGCACATATTACTTCGACCTCCAATCCGATGTCACATCTTCCGACCAAGATTTCGATGTAATCCATGTTGTGCGGTTTTTTTATCCACAAACTCCAATCGATGAATCAAAATACAGCATGAACGAATACATTTCCGCCAAAGACAACAAAATCTCCTCAACGATTAAATCCGTTGGAAACCTTGCTGCACAAAGCGTTGGAAACACCGATTTACCAAACACTGTTGAGGAAAAATCCAAAGAACGCATTGCGATCAACCTAAACTACAGCTTCGTCGGTGAATACAATTCTTCAACACCTGTTGAAATTTTCGATGACAGAAAAGACACATTCTTCAGGTTCAGAACAAACGATCCAACAATAAAAATTTATTCAATCGCAACAAAAGGCAAACGCACACTTATGTCCAACAAACAAGTTGGAGACTTCATCGTCGTTTCCGGTGTTCACGCAAAATTCCACATAAAAAATGGAGTATACGAAAATTATGTTTACAACGATTTAAAAGTTAACCAAAAATAAGAATGAAAATTTGCATTATCAAGACATCATCAATAGGCGATATCGCACACAGCGCATTTCTTCCTGAAATAATCCGAAGCCATATCCCGCATGCAACAATTCACTGGTATTGCGACAAAAAATTCACGGATATCATTGGTGAAAACATTTTCATCAGCAAAGTTTTCGATGTCATTTCCAAGGGTGCAAGCAAAAAAAAGTGGCAATTTGTTAAACAATTAATTCAACTTCGCAAAAAAGGGAAGGAGGAGTTATACGATGTCGTTATCGATCTTCAGGGTTCTTTGAAATCATCAATTATTGCAAAAGCATTGTGCGTGAATGACCGTTTGTGGGGTTTTAAGAATACTCGTGATTTCCTCGCAAATAAGCTTTACAACTATCACTCACACACACCGCTTCACACCAATGTTTACCGAAGAAATCTTCAGCTAGTCAACGATGCCCTTGAAATACAAGGAAACCTTGGGCAAGTCGCAATTCCGTATTTATATACAAGGAGATCCCACGACATTACAAATGTTTCACAAATAAAAGAAAAGACAACATCAAAACCGCACATTCTAATATTCCCATCTTCAAGCACAACGACCAAAAACTACTCAGAAAAAAACTGGCAAGAATTGATAACATATCTGAATAATTACAATGTCACTCTTTTATATGGAAATCTTCAAGAAAAAGATTTGTGTAATGAAATTGCAAAAAACAGGGGAAAAGTTCACATTGTTGGCAACCTTAGTTTGGAGAACATCAAAGGTCTTTTGACAAAAATGCACTGCGTCATTGGTGCAGATACCGGCGTTCTTCACATGGCTTCCGCACTTGGAATTCCAAATATTACGCTTTACGGTCCAACACCTTCGTACCGCACTTGGATCAACGCCCGACACTCAATCCCACTTCAAGGCAACGGCGATGTCAATAAAATCCCGCCCCGTGAAATCATTCAAGAGCTAGCATTTTTAAACATATAGTATGCAACTCAAAGTTCTTTTAATTGGCGATGTCATGCTCGATATCAATACTCATGGCACTTGTAGTCGAATTTCTCCCGAGGCACCCGTTCAAGTTGTGCGAAAAACTCACGAAGTGATTGCACTTGGAGGAGCAGGCAACAACCTTGTGAATCTTGAACATTTGGGCGTTGCAACCGATTTCATTTCCGTCATTGGCTTTGATGAAAACTCCAAGACAATTGAAAAAAAAATTTCTGAAATCACAAATTGCACACCGTTTTTAATCAAAGAGCAAAACCGAAATGCAACTGTAAAAAACCGGATTCTTGCAAACAGGCATCAGGTTTTAAGAATTGACACCGAAGATTCACACAACATTGAACAAGACACCCACGACGAAATTCTTGAAATAATAAAAAAAAATATTTCAAAATATTGCGTCATTTTAATTTCAGACTACAACAAAGGTGTTTGCACGCCGGAACTTATTCGTGAAATAATTGCAATTGCAAACACGAATGGCGTTAAAGTTATTTGCGACCCAAAAAAGACAGATATCTCCATTTTCAAAGGTTGCTATTGCATAACTCCGAATAAATCAGAACTTGAAAGCTTGCTACAAATGAAGATTTCCTCCCCGCAAGAAATTGAGCAAGCATTTTTATTGATGAAAAACTTCATCGAAGTTCCGCTTGTAACGCTTTCAGAAAAAGGAATTGCATATTTTGAAAACGAAAAAGTGAAAATATCCCACGCAATTGCCAAGGATGTCATTGATGTCACGGGAGCAGGCGACACCGTAATTTCCACAATTGCTTATTGTCTTCAAAATGAAATTGAGTTTTCAAAAGCGGTTGAACTTGCAAACAAGGCGGCTTCAATCGTCGTTTCAAAATTGGGAACAAGTTTTGTCACAAGACAGGAACTCCACCAAGAAAAAACGAAAATCGTGCAAAACTTTGATGATATCAAAAACGAAATTGCCGGTAAAAAAGTTGTTTTCACAAATGGCTGTTTTGATATCCTGCACAAGGGTCATGTGAAATATTTAGCAAAAGCACGGGAACTTGGCGATGTGTTGATCGTTGGTGTAAATTCCGATGCCTCCGTTCGAATTCTCAAAGGAAATTCACGCCCCGTGAACGATTTGGATTCCCGCATGGAAATTCTTGCGGGGTTGGAATCTGTCAGCTTTGTAATTCCATTTGAAGACGAAACGCCTTACGAACTGATTAAACAAATTCAACCAGCCGTTCTTGCAAAAGGGGGAGACTACAAAGCGGAGAAAATCGTCGGGTTTGACATCGCCAAACAAACGGTTGTAATTGATTTCGTCGACGGCTTTTCCACAACAAAAATTATTGAAAAGCTGAGGAAATAAAAATTTTCCAAATTTCACACTTGACATCCTTTAGCTTTTATTATATGATAATTGATAATCTATTATCAATATAATGAACAACCCTGTTTTTAATCTTGAAGAGCATAAACATGGAGATCATTCTCACATCAAGCTAGAACTCGGAAAAGCTTACACGGAAAAAGGTGGGTTAAAAATTAGTGATGAAGGGTGCCCTTGCTGTGCGGCAGGAATTGATCTTGACGAAGTTGCAACGGCAATTAGTGAAATTGGAAAAGAAGGTACTGGTGATGGCGGGGCAGCAGGTGGAGAGCACGGACACAACCTTGCAGGCGGTTTAGCAGATTTTTCAAGTGCATCTCATTGGGGAATATTCTTAGGAATTTCAGGCCCTCTTTCTGTTGTCGGCTTAACTGCTGCGTACAGAAATATCAAAGGTACAATCAATACAAGAAAAAAGCTAAATAATGTAATTGAAGGTGTTGAAAAAGATATTGCAAAATATCGTAAGGAAGGTAATGCTTCGGTTGTTGAAAGGCTTGAAGCTTTTAAAAATTGCCTTAAGCATTCAAAGTTTGATACAGACTTCAACCTTGTTGTTCCAGGGGTTATTAATGGTGCGGCATCTGGCATCGTCCTCAGTTCTGCGATATGGCATTCACCGTGGGCATTGCCTGTAATTGGGGCTTATTCTGCCTGCCAAACAGGAAGGAATGTCTATGATTTGATAAAAACATGGAATAGAATTTTGCCTGAAAACCTTGCAATTAAGCCGCTTGAAATTGTTGGCACGAAAAAGGTAAATCAAATTACAAAAACAAAAAGGAAATTTTACAGTGCAAACGCACTTGGTTTTTTAATTTTTACAGCTGGGGCAATTGTTTTATTTTTATCTATTATTAGTGTAATTCCAGGGCTTGGTGCATTAATTGCAGGAATTGTTCTTCTAACTGTTGGAGCACTTTCAACAGGAATTATGAACAACATTTGGACGAACACATTTAAACCACGAAATGGTAATCTTGGAGTTGATAGAAAAGAACTCAATTGCTGGAAAGCGCTTGAAGAGATTGGCAAAAGAAGGGAAATAAAGAAAATTTTAAAGACATATCGCAATAAACATT
>CAMAVG010000055.1 GCA_945861605.1 Rickettsia typhi | reverse complement strand
TATTGCGTTGTTGCGAATGCCTTCCTTCGTGTTTTTTGAGGCTGTATATGCAAACAGTTCGTCAATTTCACCAGTTGTGAGGTAGAACGGCAAATTGAGCGATTTCTTTGGAATTTCGATTTCCACAATCGGGTTTTGTGATATGGTGTTTTGCTCAACCAAAAATGCAAAAAACGAACGAAAACACGAAATTTTCCTTCGAATACTTGTTGCTTCTGCGATTTTCACAAATCCGAATTTATCGGTGAGGAAGTACTCGGAAAAGTACTCGCTTAAATCGTTTTCCGTGCATAATGCAAAATCTTTTTTCTTTGTAACAAGGAATTTGTGCAGTAAAACCAAGTCGCTTTCATAAGATGAAACCGTGTTTGAGGATTTATCAACGCCAATGTTTGCAACGAATGATTTGATTGCATCGCTTGAATTCATTGAAGATTTTCCACAATTATGTTGTAAGATTCCCGCATTTTCTTTGCTCCAATTTGAAGGGATTCGCTCCAAGAAGTTGGTGCGTCGTCATTGGCACCATCTGAAACAAATTTGACGCAAATGAATGGAATTTTTTCCAAAAATGCAATTTTTGCAAGGGCGAACGCTTCCATATCAACAACATTGTAAAGTTCATCGCCCGTGATTTTCGTTTCGAAGGAATCGCCTGTGCCGCATGTTCCTCCGTTTTTGAAAAATCGCGAAAGTGATGATGGGATTTCAAGAATCTGTGGCGTGGAATCGCTTGGTGTAACAAAGTTTTTGTAACCAAAAACCGTGGCGTTCATATCGCGTTGAATAAACTTTTCACATAAAACCATTTCGCCGTAATTGAAGTTTTTACTCCCAGCCGTTCCAAGATTTATGATGACATCGGGGCGATTTTGCAAAATTGCCTTGGTCAGGATATAAGCAGCGTTCACCTTTCCAACGCCGGTGTAAAGAATGTTGGCATCGGCAAATAGGTTTTGCGTTTCGTCTTCAAGGGCGAAAACCGTCAGGATTTTTTTCATATTATTTTCAAAATTTTTGGTTTAATTCCTTGAAATTCAAAGTTGTTGAGGGCGGAAATGTTTAAAATACAAAAAATTTCCTTTACATCATACCCGCATTTTTCCGCTAACTGACACGCTGCTTCAAGAGTCCCCCCCGTTGCAAGAATATCATCAATAACGCAGATTTTCCCAGTTCCAGCCTGCATTTCAATTGTATCAAAACCATATTCAAGCGAATATTCTTGGCTGAATTTCGGCGGTGGAAGTTTGCCTTTTTTGCGAATCATAACGAACCCTTTCCCAAATTTTTGTGCAAGTGCCGAAGCAATGATGAATCCGCGAGATTCCACCCCAACAAAGAAATCGATTTCCTCAATTTGTGAAATGCAATCCGCACATTCCTCAATTAATTCGTGGAAATGGTTTTTGAAAACGGGGGAGAGATCTTGGAAAATCACGCCTTCTTTTGGAAAATCTGGCACTTGGTTGATGAAATCTAGTGTTGACATAAAACAAAATTAAATTCCCGCCCAAACATTTTGCACATCGTCAAGGTCTTCAAGGGCATCGATGAATTTCTGGATTGACTCAATTTTCCCTTCTGGAACCTCGTTTTGTGAAATAGGGCGGTATTGAATATTGGCTTCGATTGGGTCGCCAAAAATCTTCGAAACTTCGCTCTGCAATTTGTGAAAATTTTCAAATTGTGTGGTAATTTCGAAGTAATCTTCAATTTCCTCGACATCGTCTGCACCAAATTCCGCTGCTTTTTCAAAGAGGGAGTCAAAATTAATGCCGTTTTTATTGTAAAGAATGACGCCGAGCCTTGTGAAAATGAAGTCCAAACTTCCGGTTTCACCCATGTTGCCCCCGCATTTTGTTGCAAGTGAGCGAATTTCCCCCGCAGTGCGGTTTTTGTTGTCCGTCAATGCTTCAACAACAATTCCAACGCCAGCCGGACCATAGCAATCATAACGCATTGCTTCGAAATTGTCGCCTTCGTTGGCACCTGTTGCTTTTTTGATGGCAGCGTCGATTTTATCCTTTGGCATGTTCATTCCCTTTGCTTTGATAATCGCTAAACGCAATCTGGGATTGAACTCTTCAGATGGTTCGCCATTTGCGGTTTTAATAGCAGAAATGATTTCGCGTTGAATTTTTGTGAAAATTTTGGATTTCTTGGCGTCGGCTGCTCCTTTTTTGTGTTTGATATTTGCGAAGTGTGAGTGTCCTGCCATTTTTTATTCTGATAATTTTAAAACTTTGATATTTTTATTTTGGCAAAGAATGTAAATGTCAAGAATGTTTCGCGTGCGTGATTGTTTTGAGTAAAACCAAGGCATAACGCGAGTTTACACCTTGGTTTTTTTGGGTATTAGTCTTTTTTCTTCGTGAAGAAAGATTTTACGCGGCTGACTGGACCACGGTTTCCATCGCGTTGTGGGCGATCAAACGAGCGTTGTGGACGGTCTGAATTTCCACCTGCGTAAGGTTTGCGTTCACCATCAAACGAGCGTTGTGGACGGTCGCCAAATGATCTCTCTCCATCGCGTTGTGGGCGATCAAACGAGCGTTGTGGACGGTCTGAATTTCCAAAATCCCTTTGTGGACGGTCTGAATTTCCACCTGCGTAAGGCCTTCTTTCACCATCAAACGAGCGTTGTGGACGGTCAGAATTTCCAAAATCCCTTGGTGTGCGTTCTGTTCTGTCGCCGTATGGTCTTCTTTGACCTTCACCTTGGTGTGCAGGTTCAGCGAATTTTCTGTCGCCGAATGATCTGCCTGTTGAACCGCCGTGAACGCCTCTTTGATTACCGCCAAAGCCACCACGACCACCACCGGAATGACCACCGCGACCGCCGCCGCTTCCGCCTCTACCACCAAATGATGGTTCGGCTGTGTCGGAATCAATTTGACGCAAAATGTTGTTGTGGAATGTTTTGTCGGCACGAGTAACAAGCGTAATAGCAGTACCATTTACACCACCACGACCCGTTCTTCCAATACGGTGTGTGTAATCTTCAAATGCGCGTGGGGTATCGTAGTTAATTACAACTTTAATGTGCGAAATATCAATACCACGAGCCATGACATCGGTTGCAATCATCACTTTAAACTTTTCTTCGCGGAATTGTTTTGTAATGTTTTCGCGTTGTCTTTGACGAAGATCCCCGTGAATAGCGCGAGCTTCAATGCCATCAGAACGAAGCCATGATTCAAGATCGTCAGCAATTCGTTTCATGTTGACGAAAATTAGAATTGTGCCTTCGGTTGCTGTAATTTCTTTCAGAACTGTTGGGTATTTTTCCTCTTCGCGAAGTTCAATGAATTTTTGTTCAATGTTTGCGTGAGTTTCCTTTGGTGTTTCGATGTTAATTTCAACGAAGTTTTTCAAGTAAGATTTCGCTTGGTTGATGACACTGCCTCTTTTTGTAGCCGAGAACATCAATGTTTGGCGTTCTTTTGGAAGGCGTGAAACGATGTTTGCGATGTCTTCTCTGAAGCCCATGTCGAGCATTCTGTCGAATTCATCTAAAATTAAAATTCCAAAGTGGGAAATATCAATTGTGCGGCGTTTCATGTGGTCTTGAAGTCTTCCCGGTGTTGCAACGACAATTTTCGGGTTTTTCTTCAAAGCAAAAATTTGAGTATCCATTGAAGCTCCGCCAAAAACGCACGCTGTGTTGATTTGTTCGCGACCTCTCATCGATTGAATTACGGTGTTGATCTGAAGTGCAAGTTCACGAGTTGGAACCAAAATCAAGGCGTAATTTTCAGGGTTTTCAAGAATTTTTGTTATTAGTGGAATAACGAATGCGCCGGTTTTGCCACTACCAGTTTTTGATGAAGCAAGGATATCCCTACCTTCTAGGATTGCAGGAATTGCCTTTGACTGAATTTCAGTTGGGGCGGTGTAACCCATTGCGGTTAGTTTGTCTATTAAAGACTGTGGGACATTTAGCGTAGAAAAATTTGACATAGATGCAAATAAGTTGATAAGTTAAGAAATATAACGAAAAATTTCAAAGGAAGATTTCTGCAAGTGTTATATTGAAATAATTTTTTTCTATCAAAACAAACCTGCCAATGCAATTTTTTTTATATATACCAACATAAATTTTAATATGCAAGAAAAATTTAAGAAAAAAATTTAAAAAAATGCTTGACATCTCAATTTCTGCAAATTACATTTTTTGCGTATAAAATATAATATCA
Source organism: Rickettsia typhi (assembly GCA_945861605.1). Classification (GTDB taxonomy): domain Bacteria; phylum Pseudomonadota; class Alphaproteobacteria; order Rickettsiales; family Deianiraeaceae; genus CAJQOT01. The sequence goes on along the minus strand of CAMAVG010000055.1, from coordinate 2,108 downwards.
AGTTAAAATGAAGACAAACTTTAGAATTTTGAAAAATATCCGAATCCGAATGCGTTAATAACCAATTCGTTTTTCTACAATATTTTCCTCTATTTTTAAGTTTAGTTTATGTCAATTTTTGCTTCAAATTTTATCAAATCAGCATCGTTTGAATTCTTCCCGCCTTTGTCAGAGAAATCTTTTGCATCTTTAGAAGCAAAAATCGTGTCCTGCTTATCATTAGTCATGCGCGAAGTTCGTTTCAATTACATACGGAGCATCTAGTTCCGGTCAGGAAAAAACCATCGCGTTTTTGAATTACTTTGCACAAAGGTATCCATCTTTGATATCCAAAATTGCATTGCATATAACCTGCACCGAAAAGACAAAAATCGAGCTTCTGCAATCCATTTCGCACTTTTATAAATTCGGGATTCGCCAGTTTGTCGTCATTCGCGGTGATGGCATAATTCACGAAAAAGGCTTCAAATATGCCTCCGAACTTGTCGAGGCAATTCGCAATAACTTCCTTGATGTCGCGATCTACATTGCGGGGTATCCTGAAAAATATGAGGAAATCGAGTTCACAAAAAAGAAAATCGACCTTGGTGTCAACGCTTGCATTACGCAAGTTTGTTTTAATTGTGAAAAAATTGCACAATTTCGCAAAAATATTCAAGTGCCAACGCTTCCGGGGTTAATTTTGCCAACGGAAAAATCACTGGAATTCGCAAAGAAACTGGGAATTGAATTGCCTCATGTGCAAAATCCTTCGTTGTTTCTTCGTAAGCAGGTTGAAGAATTAATTGATAACGGTTTTCAGCACTTCCACTTCTATACCCTCAACAACATTGATAACCTTTTATTTTTATTCTATGATTCTATCTAGTTCAATCCTTTTCAACAAACATCATTACAATGCAAAACATTATGATTGCGGCTGGCACTGCCAAAAGTATTTGGTAAAATTGACCAATGAAATCCTTTCCAATAAGGGAAATTGCAAGAATGAAGTAACTGAAAACCTCGGCGAAGTTTTTGTATCTTTGGTGTTGAGACATAGCAGGATTCAAGAATGTTTCTTTGCTTTGTGTGCTTTTATTATATCATATGTGAAGCCAATCATAAGGAAAACGCTTACGCTAATTACCATTGCCGGCATGAAAATTTGGAACCAATTCATGTTTGTGCATTAATTATTCCAAAACCTATTTTATTTTTTCTATTTGTCAATTTTTTAATTTTTACCACTATGACACACTATAAAACATTTGCGACAAACGCAATCAGAGTTGGCTCGGATCCTGATCCAATCAACGGTTCGGTTATACCCGGCATTTTCCAAACTTCAACTTATGTTCAGCCATCACCCGGAAAACCAAAATTACACGATTACACGCGTTGCGGGAATCCGACTCGTGCGAATCTTGAATCGTGTTTGGCTTCGCTGGAGGAAGCGAATCACTGTGTTGTAACGGCATCGGGGCTTGCGGCGATTTCATGCGTTTTGAATTTATTCAAAAGCGGTGCGAATATTATTTGCGGGAATGATGTCTATGGTGGGACTTACCGAATTCTTGCCACGATTTTTGAGGATCGATACAATGTGAAATGGGTTGATACCACGGACGCAAGCAATGTTCAAAAGGCTTGCGAGGAATTTGCTCGTGATGGCAAAAAAGTGGATTTACTTTGGGTTGAGGCACTTTCTAATCCGCTTTTACGCATTACGGATATTGAGGCGGTTGTGAAAATTGCAAAAGAATTTGGTGCATTGACTTGCGTCGATTCAACATTTCTAACGCCGTATTTTCAAAAACCGTTGAACTTGGGTGCGGATTTAGTCGTTCATTCTGCAACGAAATACATTAACGGACACAGTGATGTCATTGCCGGAGCGGTTCTAACGAATTCAAAAACGCTTTACGACAAACTGTTTTATGTTCAAAAAACGCTTGGTCCATCGCTTTCACCATTTGATTCTTGGCTGATTTTGCGTGGTGTGAAGACTTTGAAAATCAGAATGCTTGCACATCAGGAAAATGCGATTCAAGTGGCAAATTTCCTGAATTCACACCCAAAAATTGAAAAAGTTCTGTTTGCAGGATTGAAAGAACACAAAAATGCGG
>CAMAVG010000054.1 GCA_945861605.1 Rickettsia typhi | reverse complement strand
ATCGCGAAATTTCATCAATTTCAAACACTGGTTCATTTCAAGCACGCAGAATGCAGGCACGATACAAAAAAGCCGGCGAAAAAGAAACGACATTTCTGCACACACTCAATGGCTCAAGTTTGGCAGTTGGAAGGACTATTGTCGCGATTTTAGAAAACTACCAAAACGAAAACGGCACGATCACAATCCCAACAGTTTTACAAAATTTCATGGGAAAAAGCGTTATTAAACCATTATGAACATTACCGTTTTACAAGCAAAACTTCACCGTGCAATCGTCACAAATTCTGAACTCACTTACGAAGGCTCAATTTTTATCGACAAAAATCTTCTTAAGGAAGCAGGAATTTTGGCTTACCAAAAAGTGGAAATTTATAACATAAACAACGGTGAAAGATTCGCAACATACGCAGTTCCGGTTGAAATTCAAGGCGAAGTTTGCATTAACGGAGCAGCCGCCAGACTCGTTCAAAAGGGGGATCGCATAATCGTTTGCGCATATTGCGAAATTGAGCAAATCAAAGCACACAATTGGCAACCAAAAGTACTACTCATTCAAGAAGAAAATACCAATTATTTAATTAAATAACCTATGAATTACAACGATTTCCAAGCAAAAGCGGTGAAATACCTGCCAAAGATCCACCTCTCAACAAACCCTGTTTCCATAACGGTTATTGTTCTTGAGAACATCTCATTCAAGGAAGACATTGCAAAAATCCTACCGAAGGATTCCGAAGCAATCCTTAAACTCCTTGCAATATCGCCATCATTCGAAGGAAAAGCTGGACAAAGTGGCTATGCAATTGTTGGAGACAGACAATTCCTCGTGCACCTTGCAAAAAAGGATATCAACACGAAGGAAGTCTGCGATCAACAAGAACTTGGTGCGGAAATTTGCAATGTTGTGAATGGTAGAAAATTTCAGTCAATTAATCTTTTAATGCCAACATTCAAAAACGAGGCTCAAATTCAAGTTGTGCAAGGTCTGGCGTTGAGGAACTACCGCTTTAACGACTTCTTTTCCAAAAAAATTGAAGGCAAGGAGCCAAGCCTTAAAGAAATCAACATTGAATCAATTACCAACGAAAATGTTCAGGAAATAATCCATGTTGTCAAAAACATAATGATTGCAAGGCATTTGGTGAACTATCCATCGACTGATCTCAACCCCGTTTCGTATTCTGGAATGATATCCGAAGCATTTGACGAAAATGTCAAAGTGCGTGTTGTCGGTGCAAAAGAAATGGAGGAACTTGGCATGGGAATGCTTTTGGCTGTTGGTCGTGCTGGTTTTAACGAATCCAAAATGGTAATTATGGAATACAAAGGGAATTCGATGAAAAACGATTTCGACCTTGCCCTTGTTGGAAAAGGTGTTTGCTTTGATTCAGGCGGACTTTCTATCAAACCCGCAAACGGAATGGAGGACATGAAAATCGACATGGGCGGTTCGGCAGTGGCATTTACTTCACTGCGGATTATCTCCAAAATGAAACTTCGCGTGAATGTTGTCGCACTTGTTGGACTTGTCGAAAACCTTGTTGACGCAAGGGCTTATCGCCCCGGTGATGTTTTGAAATCAATGTCCGGACAAACCGTCGAGGTTCTAAACACCGATGCAGAAGGCAGGCTTGTTCTTGGCGATGTCCTTTACTACGCACAAAAAAATTACAAACCAAAATTCATGGTGAACTATGCAACTTTAACAGGCGCCGTAACGGTTGCTCTTGCTGATGTTTTCGCCGGCTACATGGCAAATGATGACGAAATTGCATCAAAAATTGAAGAGGCGGCAAAAAATTCAGGCGATGGCGTTTGGAGGCTCCCCCTCAACGAAAAATATGATAAAATGATCGATTCCTCCGTCGCTGATATGAAAAATGTGGGGAATGGTCGCGGTGCTGGAACGATTACAGCCGGTCAATTTCTTGCGCGTTTTGTGAATTGCGAAGAAGGCGTGAACACAAAATGGGCACACATGGATATCGCAGGCGTTGCTTACGATGGCAAAGGTGGAGCAGACCCGCGCGTCACAAAAGGTGCAACTGGGCATTCAGTTTATTTGACATACCTCCTCGCGAAATCGCTTCAAAAATGAGCGATCCCGTCATTGTTTATGTCATTACAAACGAATATCTTCGAGACCGCAAAGGTCAGCAAGTATGCAAAATAGGCTTCACAGCAGGCAGTACAATTCCCGACCTTGAAAAAAGACTCGGGCAATTGTATTCCACAAGTTTGCCGGAAAAATTCATTTGCAACTACGCGGTAATCGTTGAAGACAAAAAAGTTGAGCGACTTCTTCACAACATTTTTGCTGATTATCGCATAAACGAAGGGCGTGAATTTTTCACTTGCGGGTTGAATTTAGTCAAAAACGCGTTGCTACTTTCTGTGCGAAGTTTCTGAAGAATCAAGATCAGGATGACCAAATCGCCGAAATTCAAGACGACGGCAAAATTTCTGAAATTCAAGAGGATGACAATCCTGAAATTCGCACAAAAACTCCAAATCAATACACATTTCAGCAATTGGGGATTGAGGTTGGCTCTGAACTTGTTTATACTCGAAATCAAAATATTAAATGCACAACAACCCACGGGCGAAAAGTGATTTTCGACGGCGAAGAATATTCGCTTTCAGGTTTGGCAAAGCAACTTTTTGAGCAAGGTGGAATTTATAGAAAATATAATAATATCAACGGCTGGATGTACTTCACTTTCAACGGGGAAACGCTTTACGATATTTGGAAAAAAGTTTAGCCTACCTCTTGCAAATGTTCGCGACGATTTTCTGAACCAAAGGTGCGACAAAAAACGCAACCGGAAACGCCGTGCAAAAGCCGATGGCGAACGATCGCATCCAAATGAACAGAAAATTCGAAACAAAGCCAATATTCACCACAAGCATTACGAACGACATAAAAAATGCCATGAATAATGCCATGAAAAAAGGGAAAAGTATGCGTGGATTTTTAAGTTTCATAATTCTGTGTTTTCATCAAATTCTTGTTCGTCTTCTTTGGAGCCATCGACTTTTGTCACCGATGTTACGCGTTCGTTTGATTCAAGCGAGATAATTTTCACACCTTGAGCAGACCTTCCCGTGATGGAAATCGTGCCGGCGTTGCATCGAACAATTTTGCCGGAAGATGAGGCGATTATGACATCATTTTCATTTTGAGCGATGAACGATTCCTTAACAAAGCCGTTTCGCTTGCTTGTTATGATGTTTTTCACGCCTTTTCCGCCGCGGTGAGTTATCCGATACTCATGAGTTGAAGTTCGTTTTCCAAAGCCATTTTCGGTGATTGTCAGCAGGAATTCTTCTTTTTGGGCAAGCATTTGCAGAATTTCAATCGTCAAGCCTGTTGAATAAACAAGGGTTTCGAGTTGTTTCGCCTCCATATTTAAAATTGTGCAGCGTTTTGATTGTGGGATCGAGAGGAATTGCTCCAATTGGTTTTCGTCAACATTTCCTTGGTTGTTGATTATGCTCATCGAAACGACTTCGTCAAGATTTTCAAGCCTCATACCCGTAACACCTTGTGAATTTCGGGATTTTATCACGCGAATTGATTCCACTGGGAAGCGAATTGCTTGACCCATTTTCGAGGCAAGGAGTATGTGTTGGGTGTCGTCCGCAATTTGAACATTGACAAGACTGTCGCCTTCGTCAAGGGAAATCGCGATTTTACCGTTAGCATTCACCGTTTGAAAATCTTCAAGGTCGGATCTACGAATCATACCGTTTTTTGTGGAGAAAATCAGGTTGATGTGGTCATCTCCGGATTCAGGAATCGCCAAAAAGTTCGAAACAGCTTCGCCGGATTGCATACTCAAAAGGTTTACAATTGCCCTGCCCTTGCTTTGGAATGAGCCTTCTGGAATTCTGTAACCCTTTAATTTATAAACGCGACCAATGTTCGTGAAGAATAAAATATCCGTGTGTGTATTTGCCAAAAATGTTTGTGCGATAGTATCTTCTTCGTTGGTTTTCATTGTGACTTTGCCCTTTCCGCCGCGTTTTTGAGTATTGTATTCAGAAAGCGAGCTTCGTTTGATATACCCATTTGTTGTGTATGAAACGACGATATCCTCCTTTTTGATAAGAGATTCCATGTCAATTTCGTCGGCATCATCAAGGATTTCACTGCGTCTTGGTGTTGCAAAGCGTTCTTTTACTTCAACAAGTTCGTCAATCATCAGTTTTGTGAAAACGACATTGTCCGTCAAAATTTCAGTATATTTATGGATATCATCGGCAAGACCTGTCAATTCTTTGACGATTGAATCCCTTTCCAAACCTGTTAATTTTGCAAGTCTCATTTCTAAAATTGCGCGAACTTGCTCCTCCGTGAATTTGAATTGCTCGTTGATAATTTCATTTCGGCGGTCACTCACAAGGGAAATCAAAGCCGTAACTTTTCCTGCGTTCCATGTTGTGGCAAGTAATGAATTGCGGGCTTCTGCAGTATCCTTACTTGCACGGATAATTCGAACAACTTCGTCGATGAAATCCACTGCGACGCAAAGACCAATCAAAATGTGGGCTTTATCCTTAACTTTGTTCAGTAAATATTGCGTTCTTTTGGTTATGACATCGGCGCGGAAATCGATAAATGCAACCAGTGCTTTCTTCAAATTCATGTGCTCAGGGCGACCGTTCAGCAACGCCAAAATGTTTGCCGAAAAGTTCATTTCCGCTTGTGTGAATTTGTAAATTTGGTTCAGAATCACTTCGGCGTTGGCATCTTTACGGGTTTCAATTACGATTCGAATGCCGTCCTTGTTGGATTCATCGCGAATTTCTGTAATTCCGTCGATTTTTTTCTCCTTCACTAAATCCGCGATTGCTTCGATCAAATTCGCTTTATTCACTTGGTACGGAATTTCGGTGATGATAATAACACCCTTTCCGTTTTTCATCACTTCGGTTGTTGCTTTTGAGCGAATTTTGATTGCACCATAGCCAGTGTGCATTGCTTTTGAGATTCCGGAATTGCGAATGATGTAAGCGCCTGTTGGGAAATCCGGTGCTGGAACGATTACCATCAGTTCATCAATTGTGATTTCAGGATTGTGGATAATCGCGATTGTTGCGTCGAGTAATTCGCCCAAGTTGTGCGGTGGAATCGATGTTGCCATGCCGACGGCGATACCCTCACTTCCATTTGCGTAAAGGTTTGGAAAACGAGTTGGCAACACGGCAGGTTCGGATTCGGAGCCATCATAGTTTGCGATGAATGGAACGGTGTTTTTGTCGATGTCATCCAGCATTGAATGGGTTACTCTTTCAAGTTTGACCTCGGTGTAACGCATCGCAGCGGGGCTGTCTCCATCAATGGAACCGAAGTTACCTTGCCCGTTAATCAATGGCAAGCGAAGGGAGAAATCCTGTGCCATACGAGCCAATGAATCGTAGATTGCGGTATCGCCATGTGGGTGATATTTACCCATAACTTCCCCGACTATCCTCGCCGATTTTCTGTAAGGCTTGTTGTAGTGTGTTCCGGATTCATACATCGCGTAAAGAATTCTTCTGTGAACGGGTTTAAGGCCATCACGAGCATCAGGCAAAGCACGCGAAACGATTACACTCATTGCGTAATCAAGGTACGATGTTTTCATTTCCTCAACAATGCCAATCGATTTGATATCATTGTGTACCACATTATTTCCCATATTGTTTCCTTCAGCCATGTTTTAAAGAACTATAATTTTACTAAAAAAATTTTGAAACCGTTCTTTTTAAATTGCAAGACTAAATTTCCCAAGAATTATTAATTCACAAATGCCTTGAAAAAAAATATCTATATATTACGAAACTTTAACAGTTTTTATTTAACACTCAGTATGAAAATTCTAGCAAGCATTTTATTTTTACTCTTCGCAAGCTGCATTCCAACCCGCAACTCGGAATATTACGCACAACAGACGCAAAACCAAACACCATACGAACAGGATTATCGCGACCCCTCAACAATCATTTCCACAATGCCATCACGCACTTACATTAGGAAATAAAACTTATTTTTTTCTTGCAAATTGAAAAATAACATTTTAATTTTTATATTAATTGATCATTAAATTATTAAGGGAATAATATGACACTGCGTCAAAAGTTAATTTATGGTTTTGTATCATATCTGTCTTTAACAGGGTGCGTGAAAACCTTTGGCTCTAATTACTACGCACAAAAAGCGTATCAGGCACTCGGTCTTCAACCCGAACAGCAAAGAAATCCCAATGTGATGCCATACATTCCTGGCGATAAAAAATCCATGGAGAAAATCAACCCATACGCTGCTGAAATGAGACAGCAATCCGAACAACAGGCAATGCAACAATCCTTTGCAAGATCACAATCTGCAACTCCACCAATGCCAATGCCCCCAATGCCTCAACCACCTGCACCAACACCACAGGCACAATATCAACCATATCCACTTGGAAATACTTCAAATTACGCACAACAAAGCCCAGCTCGAGCAGTCAACTCATCACACATTGCCAACGCGTATTATTCCACATACCTCTTCGAGCTTTCCAAAAATTACAGCCAATACGCCGATATCTTCTCCGCAAAATC
>CAMAVG010000053.1 GCA_945861605.1 Rickettsia typhi | reverse complement strand
CACAATAAAATTCCCTTACTGACATCGTGCAGGTTGTAGAGAATCGTCGCACCTGTGGTTGTAATTCCCGAAGATGATTCAAAAAGTGCGTCAATAATTGTGATTGAATAGTTCGGATAGTAGGCGAAATATAGCGGAATTGCGGAAATGAATGTTATGTAGAACCATGTCAAAACTGTTGCAAGAAACGACGAGGAACGCGAAATTGAACCTTGCTTTGTGTAACTTGTTGCCATCATTAAAATTGATGTAAACAACCCAAACATTGCTGAATTTGCAAAAATATCAAAGTTTTGATTTCCACCGACATGGCAGTATTCTACCATCATCGGAATGAGCATTAGCACTGAGAAAATGCAACCAAAAAGTCCGGCAATATAGAACGAAAGGCGGTAGTCTCTCATAGAATTATTTTTTCGGTTTCACTGCTTTTTTCTTAAACCCGCCGGTTCTGCCTGTTTTTTTTGGTGCGTTGGCTTTTGCTGTAATTTTTTCAACGGCTTCATCAATGGTGATTTCAAAGAGTTCTTGCGTCGTTTTAAGACTCGCATACATACCATTGTGCACAACATAAGGACCAAAAGGACCAATCCCCGCCTTGATAACAAGACCATCTTCAGGGTGAATTCCAATCGTTCGCGGAAGTTCTTCAAGTTTTTTCGCAAGGGCGATATCAACGGAAGAAGCATCGATGTTTTTCGGAATTGAAACCCTTTTTGGCTTTGGTTCAGTTGCTTTTTTTGTGGATTTCTTGCCGGTTTTTGTGAGCTTTTCCTCTTCCGCTGGGGGGTTGTCGTCGGAAATTTCAACATAAAGACCATATGGACCTTTTTTGAGGAAATACTTTTTCGAACCTTCCTCGCCTAAAAGTGTTGCTTCGGCAGTCGCATTTTCTGCAAATCCGCCGGCGGATCCTCCTTCTGGGTTGAAAATATGTTTGCATTCGGGGTAGTTCTCGCACGAGGCGAAAAGTCCAAACTTGCCAAGTTTCAACTGCAATTTTCCTTTTTTACAAGTTGGGCAGTCGTTTTGAAGAACGCCGTCTTCATCCGTTTGAAAAACAATGTGGGCAAGCTTTTCGTTGAGTGCTTTCGTCACATTTTCGTATTCTTCTTTCATTGCGTCATCGACATTTTGCTTGAATGGAGACCAAAACCCCTTCAGGAAGTTCTCACGCGTTACTTTACCTTCGGCGATTGAATCAAGCTCTTCTTCAAGTGATGCCGTGAAACCGTATTCAACATATTTTGCAAAGAATTTTCTCAGGAAAACATCGACGACTCTTCCGCGAAGTTCCGGAGCAAGGCGTTTTGCTTCGTTCATTTTCACATATTCCCTTTCTTGAATTACCGAAATTGTGCTTGCGTAAGTTGATGGACGACCTATTCCTTTTTCCTCCAATTGTTTGATGAGAGTTGCTTCGGTATACCTTGCCGGTGCTTGTGTGAAGTGTTGATTTGGTTTGATTTCGAGCGGCTTTGCGGCGTCTCCTTGTTTCATTGTTGGGAGGATCGTGTCATCTGAAATGCTAAAATTGTAGACTTTCAAAAACCCATCGAACTTAATAACCGAGCCATTCGCCTTGAATGAGTGGTTTTGCGTTTCAATATTAACCTTTGTTGCCTCAAAAATTGCATTTTCCATTTGCGATGCAACCGCCCTTCGCCAGATTAGATCGTACAATTTGAATTGCTCCTCCTTGAGGAATTTTTTCGCTTTTTCAGGTGTGAGCGAGGCATCGGTCGGGCGGATGGCTTCGTGAGCCTCCTGTGCATTTTGTGCTTTTGAGACATAAAAAACCGGTTTTGACGGCAGATATTTTTCGCCTAAAGTACTGATATATTTGCGAATATCGTTGAGTCCGTCCTGCGAAATCGTGATTGAGTCGGTTCTCATGTATGTAATCAAACCCTTGGTTTCACCATCGATTGCAACACCTTCATAAAGACCCTGTGCAACTTGCATCGTTCTTTTTGGAGAGAAATAAATTTTGCTGGAAGCCTCTTGCTGAAGGGTTGATGTCGTGAACGGAGCGTAAGGTTTTCTGCGAGTTTCCTTCGTTTGGATTTCCGTTATTTCGTAATTTTTGCCAGCAAGCTCCTTCAGAGCTTCGTTTGCCTGTTTTTCACTTGTGATTGAAAACTTTTCCAGTTTTTCGCCTTTGAAAATTTCCAAAACTGCGGGAATTTTTGCATTATTTACGGAAAAATCTGCCTCAATTGACCAATATTCCTCCGTTTTGAATGCCTCGATTTCCTCCTCTTTTTCACAGACCAATCGCAATGCAACGGATTGCACACGCCCCGCGGATTTACTCCCCGGGAGTTTTCGCCAAAGTACCGGTGAAATGTTGAAACCCATCAAATAATCCAATGCGAGCCTTGCTTGCTGGGCATTTACAAGGTGGTAATCGATTTCGCGTGGGTTTGCAACTGCATGTAAAATTGCCGATTTTGTGATCTGGTTAAATGTGATTCGCACCACTTTTTTCGGTAGAGATTTCCTTTCCTTGAGGGCTTCGTAAACATGCCATGAGATAGCCTCTCCTTCGCGGTCAGGATCCGTCGCTAAGTATAGTATGTCGCATTCTTTTGCTGCTTTTGCAAGTTCGGCAACGGTTTTTTTGGAATCAGCGGAGACTTGATAATCCATTTTGAAATCATTGAGGACATCGACTGAGCCATCTTTTGATGGAAGTTCGCGAATGTGTCCAAACGAAGCCATAACTTTAAAGCCTTTTCCAAGGTATGATGTGATAGTTTTTGACTTAGCAGGCGATTCCACAACAACAATATTCACAAACGAATAAAAAATATTTTATTGTAAATGAAAGCATCTTTTGCAATGTCAAGATTAAACTTGATTCAAAGCATCGATGCTTCTATTATTTTTTTTCCGCAGTGGTGTTTGTTGAAACTTCCAGCTCGCTAAATAAATCCTTCATTGAGTTTTCAGTTTGCGCAATGGTTTTTTGCGTTACGCCGAAATCTTTCATGCCACTTGCAAGAGTATCCGCCATTGAAATAAGGTATTCTTTAACCGCAGTTGGTTCAATTACCATTTGAATGTAGAGGGTGCCATCTGATGGACTTTGATAGATATTTTTTCTTTTTGCACCGGAAATTGGGACATCTTTTACGACGGATTTTGTCGCCTGTGCGAAGTATTGGTCAACGGCTTCAGAGCTTTTCACCTCCGTTGCAACACCTGCGCGACGCATCGATTCCTTTGTAATTCTTGAAACTGATGTTTGAATTTGCGCAGCCATGTTTGCAACAGCGTCGGATTCCGCCTGTGCAATTTGCATTTTAATTCCTCCAACTGTTTTTGGAGCAATTCCCACTGCGGCAATTTTTCCTTCGATTGATGGATCAATTACCCATTCCGGAAGGTTTAATTGTGTGAGTCTTCCTGTGTCCTTAGGTGATTGTTCTTGAGTTTTTTTTGCATCACCGCAAGATTGTAAAAGAGAAATTGAGGCTAAAAGTATTATGCTAAGTTTTTTCATAGTATGAAAATAATCATTTTTTGCATAAAAAAGCATATTTTTTATATTGCAAGATTTTTTTTCAAAGCGTGATTGATAATTATATATAGTCTAAAAATTTCTTGTAAAATAATTCTTGACAAATTAAAAAAGCACGAATTCTTCTTCCGAAGAAAGTATTTTGTATTAGGTTAAATGTCTGTAAAAACAACTATAGATTCACTAAAGCACGCTTTAGAAGGTAAAAATTTTAATCCTCAAATCCATGTTGGAGGCACCGTAACATCGGTAAAAGATGGCGTTGCAATCGTTGATGGTCTGCATAATGTTGGAATGTCGGAACTTGTTGAGTTCGATTCCGGCGTGCGAGGAATGGTCTTGAATCTTGAGAGAGATCAAGTCGGAATTGTACTTCTTGGGTCGGATCACAACATCAAGGAGGGCGACATTGTGAAAGCTACGGGGAAATCCGTAAGCACACCAGTTGGAATGGAACTTCTTGGAAGGGTCGTAAACGCACTTGGCGAGCCAATCGATGGAAAAGGACCGCTAAACGCTTCTACAATATACAATGTTGAACGCCATGCACCGGACATCATCTCCCGTCAATCCGTTCACGAACCAGTTCAAACAGGAATCAAAGCAATCGATGCCCTAATTCCAATCGGAAGAGGTCAAAGAGAGCTAATCATTGGTGATAGAAAAACCGGAAAAACCGCCGTCGCAATTGATACAATCTTGAATCAACGCGAAAATAACAAGCGCACGAAAAACAATAGCGAAAAGCTATATTGCGTCTATGTTGTAATCGGTCAAAAACGCTCATCTGTTGCACAATTAGTCAAAAAACTCGAAGAAAACGGTGCAATGGATTACTCAATCATCGTTGCCGCAACTGCCTCGGAGCCCGCTCCAATGCAATATCTTGCACCATACACAGGCTGTGCAATTGCTGAATATTTCAGGGACAACGGCATGCACGCATTGATTGTTTATGATGATCTCTCAAAACACGCAGTCGCTTACCGCGAAATGTCCCTACTTTTGAAGCGTCCACCAGGGCGTGAGGCTTACCCTGGCGATGTTTTCTACTTACACTCCCGCCTTTTGGAACGCGCTGCAAAACTCAATTCCGAAAAAGGTTCTGGCTCGCTAACCGCACTTCCAATCATCGAAACGCAAGCTGGCGATGTCTCTGCTTATATTCCAACAAATGTAATTTCAATCACAGACGGTCAAATTTTCCTTGAATCCGCATTGTTTTACAAGGGAATTCGCCCTGCCGTCAATGTCGGATTATCCGTTTCCCGTGTTGGCTCCGCTGCTCAAATCAAGGCAACGAAGCAAGTCGCTGGAACGCTGAAACTTGACCTCGCACAATTCAGGGAGCTCGAAGCATTTTCGCAATTTGAATCCGATCTTGACCAAGCAACATTCAACACACTTCAACGCGGTAAAAAACTCACGGAATTGCTGAAACAGGCACAATATTCTCCGCTTTTAATTGAAGAGCAAGTTGTCGTACTTTTCGCCGGCGTAAATAACTATTTGAAAGATGTACCGACGCCCAAAGTATGCCAATACGAAAAGGAATTATTGAACTACATTAAGTCCATGACTCCTGAAATTCTTGAAGAAATCGCCGTAAAAAAACAAATTTCCGATGACCTCAAGAAAAAACTTGCATCAACAATACAAAAATTTACAGAATCTTTTAATAAATAATTATGTCAGTTGGAATAAAAGGTAGAATTTCCCAAATATTTGGTGCCATTGTGGATGTCGAATTCGACGGTCAACTCCCCGCAATTTTAAATGCACTTGAATGTCAATTCAACGGATCAACACTGACGCTTGAAGTCGCGCAACATATTGGCGACAACTCCGTGCGAGCACTCGCAATGCAATCAACCGATGGGTTGGTTCGCGGAACTGAAGTTATCGATACAGGCAAGCAAATTTCCGTACCTGTTGGGCGTGAAGTTTTGGGCAGAATTTTCAACGTTGTTGGTCAAGAGGTTGATTTAAGAGGCTCTTGCAACGCAAAAGAAACATCTCAAATTCACAACGCCGCACCGGAGCTCGTCGAACAAGCAACGAGCCAGGAAATTCTCGTGACGGGAATTAAAGTTATCGACCTTCTCGCACCATATGTTAAGGGTGGAAAAGTTGGACTTTTCGGCGGAGCAGGTGTTGGAAAAACCGTACTAATCATGGAACTTATCAACAACATCGCAAAAGCACACGGTGGTTTTTCCGTATTTGCCGGCGTTGGTGAGCGTACTCGTGAAGGAAACGATTTATACCACGAGATGATCGAATCCAAAGTTATTGATATCGAAAATCCCGCTAATTCCAAGGTTGCGCTTGTGTATGGTCAAATGAGTGAACCCCCTGGAGCGCGTGCCAGAGTTGCACTTTCCGCCCTCACAATGGCTGAATATTTCCGCGACAAAGAGAACCAAGATGTCCTTTTTTTCGTCGATAACCTCTTCAGATTCACCCAAGCCGGAAGTGAAATTTCATCACTTTTGGATAGAATTCCTTCAGCAGTTGGTTATCAACCGACTCTCGCAACCGACATGGGGAAACTTCAAGAGCGAATTACATCAACAAAAAACGGCTCAATTACATCAATCCAAGCTGTTTATGTTCCTGCCGATGACTTAACCGACCCTGCTCCCGCAACATCTTTTGCCCACCTTGATGCAACGACAGTTCTTTCGCGTCAAATTGCGGAGCTTGGAATCTACCCTGCCGTTGATCCACTCGAATCGACTTCGACAATTCTTGATCCTCAAATCGTCGGTCATGAGCACTACGATGTCGCAAGAAAAGTCCAAGAAATTTTACAATCATACAAATCACTTCAGGATGTCATCGCTATTCTCGGAATGGATGAGCTTTCCGATCAAGACAAATTAACCGTTTCAAGAGCGAGAAAAATACAAAGATTCCTATCCCAACCATTCCATGTGGCGGAGATTTTCACTGGTGCACCGGGTAAATTGGTAACATTGAAAGAGACAATTCGCGGCTTCAAGGAAATTTCCGAAGGAAAACATGATTCAATACCCGAAGGTGCATTTTACATGGTTGGAACAATTGAGGAAGCTTTGGACAAGGCAAAAAATATGTGAAATAATGTTTTTCAAGAAAATTACAAAGGCGATTCCTTTTTTAT
>CAMAVG010000052.1 GCA_945861605.1 Rickettsia typhi | reverse complement strand
ATATTCAACCCACGACCAACCAATGTTTCAGAAAGAATTTTCGCATTTTTCACAACATTTTCCGCGTAAACTTTAAATGAAGGCTCAAGTGCTTCACCAAATGCAACCGCCTTTGCCGCAATTACATGTATCAACGGTCCGCCTATTGAACCCGGAAAAACCGCAGAATTTATTTGTTTTGTGAATTTTTCATCATTCCAAAGGATTACCCCGCCACGAGGTCCCCTTAAAGTTTTATGCGTTGTTGAAGTTACAACATGAGCAAATTCCATTGGGTTTGGGTATTGTCCACCTGCAATAAGTCCCGCAACGTGTGCCATATCAACCATTAGTATAGCCCCAACTTTATCCGCAATTTCACGAAACCTTTTCCAGTCCAAAATGCGTGAATAAGATGAAGTTCCAGCGACTATCATTTTCGGTTTAACTTCCAAGGCTTGTTTTTCAAGGGCGTTGTAGTCTATCAATCCGTGTTCGTTTGTGCGGTAATCAACGGCGTTGAAATATTGACCGGACTGCGTCATTTTTGCACCGTGAGTGAGGTGACCTCCGCAATCAAGAGCAAGACCCATTATGGTATCGTTTGGTTTTAAGAAGGCAAAATAAACGCATTGATTCGCCGTTGCCCCCGAATGTGGCTGAACATTTGCGAAATTTGCACCAAAAAGTTGTTTTAGGCGTTCCATTGCAAGTGTTTCGACGGTATCAGCATTTTCACAGCCACCGTAATATCTTTTCCCAGAATATCCTTCCGCGTATTTGTTCGTGAAAACTGAACCTTGTGCTTGCATTACGGCCTTGGAAACAATGTTTTCGGAGGCTATCAATTCAATGCCGTATTCTTGGCGAACCTTTTCGGATTCCATTGCATTAAAAACTGAAATATCAATTGCCTTAAGAATTCCGTTTGTATGAACTTGATTTTTTGGCATAGAACTTTGAAAAGTTATGAAAAATTCAAAAAGCGTTGAAATATAAATGTCAAATAAATTTAGTTATTTCAAGTCAACGATAATTTCCCTTGAAAATTAAGTTTTGGTTATTTATAGTTTAATCTAATTAATCATATTGATATGACAAACCCCTTCAAATATATATATATATATCGCTAACAGTTCTTGCCTCTTGTTCATTTCTAGATAACAAAGGTCCACAACCTTCTGTTGTATACGAAAGAGCAGACCTTCCAAACAAAGTTGAAAAACTTATAATATTCCCAACTACAGATTTCCAAGGTAAAGACACACCTTCCTCAAAAGCAGTTGATGCTTCGGTAAATGCTTCTTGGATAAAATTTTACGGAAAAAATTCAGTTATTCCCGCAGGTTTAATTGTTAAAAAAGTGATTGATTCCACGGGTGGAGATACCTACGGTAAATTCATCGCAACTCTTGATAATGTTAGTGCAATTGAACAAATTACACAAAATACCAAAATTCAAGGGCTGTTAAAAGGTATTACAGAACAAATTACCAAGCAAACTGGTGTTAAAACCAACTTCCACATTGCACTTGCAATAATTTCAGGCGGTGAAGCTGAATACAACAGCGGACAGCCGGTTTTCTTGCATGTTGGTATGTTTGATGTTTCAAATCTTACATGGAAAATTATTACCAAAATTGAAATTAAAAAAGGCAGCAGCCCACTTTCAAATTGGAAAATAGATTCCCAACTTGCAATCAAAAACAGCTTCAAGTTTTTGGAGTTTATCAAAACTGAAGGTGCAAAATCTGATTCCCAATCGGTTTCTAAATAAACACATTTTTCACTATTTTTCACCCATATTTTCACAAAGCGTGGGTGAAATATCATTTTCCTCAACTTTCCCTTGAAAATTAAGTTTTCGTTATTAAATGTTTAAATACATTATACATCACCATTTTTGAATTTTAGTTTATGTCTAAGGATCTTTATGCCGTTTTAGGCGTAACCAAGAATGCCAGCACGGAAGAAATCAAAAAAGCATACAGAAAAATCGCGATGAAATATCATCCGGATCGCAATCCCAACAACAAAGAAGCCGAAACAAAATTCAAAGAAGCCGCTGAAGCTTACGAAACGCTTTCGAGTCCAGAAAAAAAACAACATTACGATTACCACGGAACAACCGAAGGACAAAATCAAGGTTTTGGCGGTGGAAACC
This sequence comes from Rickettsia typhi, assembly GCA_945861605.1. Classification (GTDB taxonomy): domain Bacteria; phylum Pseudomonadota; class Alphaproteobacteria; order Rickettsiales; family Deianiraeaceae; genus CAJQOT01. Next base: position 4,643 of record CAMAVG010000052.1, on the reverse strand, counting down.
AAGGCGGTTCACCATTTGGCGGAGGCGGCTTCGAAGACATATTCAACCAATTTTTTGGAGGAGGAGGCTCCCCATTTGGAAATTCAAGCAGCGGTGGACAAAGAAGGTCTCGCTCAATAGCAGTCGATGGCTCCGATCTACAATTCTCCCTTTCAATCACGCTTGAAGAAGCACACACCGGAGTTACAAAAAAAGTTTCATTCAACGGAAATGTTGCTTGCAAACCTTGCAATGGAATCGGTGGTTCTGGTGTATCAAATTGCGGAACTTGCAGAGGCTCGGGCGTAATTCGTCAACAACGAGGCTTCTTCATAACTGAATCAACTTGTCCTTCTTGCCACGGAAATGGACAAACCATTTCAAACAAATGCAAAGAATGCGATGGCGAAGGTCGTAAGGTTTCAAACCGCACGATTGAAGTCAAAGTGACGGCTGGAATCAAAGACGGGCAGAAAATCCTTCTTCAAAACCAAGGCGACGCAGGCGCCAGAGGCGGAAACGCAGGAGATCTATACATCCTCGTCGGAGTTCAAAAACACAAACTGTTCACACGCATCGAAAACGACATCCACTTCAACATAACAATTCCATTTGCAGATGCAATCCTTGGAACGGAGCTTGAAGTTCCAACCATTGATGGAAAATACGAAAAAGTGGTCGTTCCATCAGGCACACAAGCCGATTCCGAAGTAATCGTCAAAGGCAAGGGCATGAACCGCTTGAATTCAAACGGCAACCGAGGAAACATGGTTTTGAAAACAAAAATTGAAACTCCTGTCAATTTAAGCAAAAAACAAAAACAGCTAATTGAGGAATTCAAAGCGGAATCAAATGCGAAAAATAGCCCAAACTCACAAGGATTCTTCGACAAAGCTAAGAGTTTCTTTTCATGAAAATAATAATTTTATTCACATTCTTGATAACATTTCAGGCGATGTCTCAAGAATTTGAACGCAACAAGGAAGCACAAATTTACTCCACAACGCACAATCTTCGCAAGGAAGAAATTCGCACAATCATGCAAAGACAACCGTTCGTTCTTGATGTCATATCCTCCGATGAAAAATCAACAGGCATGGGGTTTTTCATAAGCAACGATGGCACGGCATTAACAAGCTACCATGTTGTGGAGAATGCTCAAAGCATTTTTGCGGCAATCGAAGGAACACTGCATCAAGTTGAAGTTATAGGTTACGACGAAGTGCTTGACATCGCCGCATTGAAAATAAAAAACTTCCAATCACACCCACTTCAACTTGCAAAAAACGACCCACAACCACCAAACAAAGTTTCAATTCTCGACAAAAAATCCCAAATCCATGGAAAAGTTGTGCAAAACTCAAGCATCAATTTCGTGACTGACATCGAAATATCACAAGGTTTTTCAGGAACACCACTCTTCTGCGGAGAATCCGTGTGCGGAATCGTGACATCATTCCAAAAAAAGCCAGAACAAAAACCGATGGAATCCGTTGGCAATGCAATCGCAACAAAGGTTACGAAAATTACCAAAAACCTTGAAAAAATACTCTCTGGAGAGAATCTCAAGAAAAAGAAATTCGATTTTTATGTCATGGATTTACAAAAATACGATTCCATCAGCCTTGAAAACACGCCAAATTCTTCACAAAAAAACCTTGGAGTTTTAGTCACGCACTCAATTGATGACAGACTTCAAACTTGGGATATCATAACCGCAATCAACACACAAAGCGTGAATAATGTCAATGATTTACAGGGCATTACCGCGAATATCTACGCAAATGAAGAAACAGTTTTCACGGTTATCCGCGGAAAGCAAACAATCGTTATTTCAATTCCTTAAGGGTTTTTTCCAGAATTTCACCCGCTTTTTGCACATGTTGTTCTTGGATAATCAACGGAGGAAGCAACCGCAAAACATTATTTCTTGCCGGCATTGTTATGAGCTTATTTTCAAAAGCCTTATCCGCAAAGGTTTTTACGGGGAATTCATCGTGAAGCATAACGCCTGTCATTAAGCCAAAACCACGAATTTCTTTGATTACATGCGGAAATTTTTGCATTAAATCCTTCAACATTTCGTTGATATTTCTTGATTGCACCTCCACATTTTTCAGGAATTCCGGTTTTGAAATTTCAGTACAAACGGCGTTTGTTACTGCCATAGCAAGGGGATTTCCGCCGAATGTCGTTCCGTGCGAACCAACTGTTATAACATTCTTTGTTGATTTTCCAAAAAGCGTTGCACCAATGGGAAATCCCCCGCCAATTCCTTTTGCAAGAGCAATAATATCTGGTTGAATTTCAGCCCAATGAAACCCACTAAATTTCCCAGTTCTTCCTGCTCCGCATTGAACTTCGTCTAGTAATAATAAAATTCCTTTTTCTTTTGCAAGGTTCGAAAGTTCCTTAAGATAATTCCAGCTTGCGAATTTCAGACCACCTTCACCTTGAATTGGTTCAACTAAAATTCCCGCAGTGCGTTCGTTTATTGCACCGCGAACTTCTTCAATATTCCCATATTCAACCTGCTTAAAACCTTCAAGAATTGGATAAAATCCTTTCATATAGGCTTCTTCGCTGGCAGCGGAAATGTTTGTAATACTTCTTCCGTGAAATGAACCTTTGCAAGTTATGATTTCATATTTATCTTGCCCTTGATCCTGAAAAAACTTTCTTGCCATTTTAATTGCACCTTCAACAGCTTCCGAACCTGAATTGCAAAAAAACACATTATCCATTCCCGTTGCATTACAAAGAGTTTCCGCACAGTCATCCATTTCCTTGCTGTAAAACACATTGGAAATATGCCACATTTTGTGTGCTTGCTCATTTAAAGAATTAATCATTATTTCATTACAATGACCCAAAGAATTTACAGCAATGCCTGCCATGAAATCAAGATACTCATCGGTTTTTGTGTAAAGGTTCACACCAATGCCATGCGTGAATTCAGTTTGATTCCTTGCGTGTGATTTTACGATGTACTTATGGTTCATAGTCATGTGATTAATTACTGTGCTTGTGTTGTTAGGAATATAGACCAAGTGGAGTTGGATTCCTCGACGCATTGTGAAGATGCAATTGATGTATTGTTGCTTTTTTGTTTTGCGGTGTGTGTTTTCCAGAGGTTTTGGATGATGGTCTTGCGAACGCCGGTGGCGGTATTTTTAAATGAGAGAATTGCATCGTAAAAGTTCTGTGACATTCCAACGCGTTGGTCTTCGGTAAGGTTGTAGCAAACTTTGGCATCATATTGTCTTCCTGATTCCGTTTGCGGACAATCAAATAGAGTATTCATGTTGGCTACGGCTGGTGTATCCTGAAGATGTTTAATCGTCAGTTTTTCGCAGGCGGAATCAACTGCTACTAAGCACGATTGCGGACATGTTTTCCCAATGCACTGTTCAATATAACACGAAAGCGGGGCAACGATTCCATCGATATTCCTCATGTTGAATGTGGAATCAATTGATTGAATTCTTTTTACAATTGCCGCCGTTCCGCCTGAAGATGTAATATTTGACGATGCAAGAGAGGTTTTAATTTTTGTATGGCACGATTTATAAAAATCGCTATTTACAATAACGGCTTGCTTGGATAGTATATTGCTTGGAATGGCGGTTCCTCCACTTTGTTTGAGGATCATATACGAGACAACGGCTTCCTTCCATGCCATGTCGCCGAAATCCATGTGCGTGCATTTGCAAAGTTGTGGAAATAGTTCGCCGTATATCCCACTTATTGCGGGATTCGTGAACGCGCTTAAACTATAATTCGTTGCGTATAATCTTTGCATAATGTTGGCTTTGTTATCCGCAGAAAGTGTGTTGAAACTTGCGTTTGTAATTTTGTTTGTTATTAGGTATTTCACAACATTTGCCCTGTATGTATCGGATATCAAAAATTCGTAGGAGTCTAACGATCTTTCAATATTGGCAACATAGTCAATGTTAGGATTGGAGAGGTAATCGTCATATTCAGATTGAATCGACATCACTACTTTGGAGCAAATAGTGTTGAGATCCACTGATGATTGGAGGATCATTCCCGAAAGTGTTCGTGCTGTTGCGGATTGCACAACAGTTGCATTCCTTGAAAGAAATGCACACATGGATTCCACCGTTTTTGTGCCGGAGAGGAAATCCCTGTAGTAGGTTGTCATCAATGTTTGGTTTGCAACTGTGAGTTTTGCATAAGAGGGCAGGGCTGTTGCAACGCTGGTAATATTTTTTTCTTTTGCCGAATTTGCCGTTGTAATGCAACTTAAATACGCACTTGAACCATTTACGGCATTTACAATACCTGACGATAATTTGGAGCATATTATATTTGATTGGGAATCAAGATTTGTGGAGTTCAGGTTGCTCATCGCGGCAATAACATAGCTGTATTCACCACCAAGATAATTCTGAATGACGGTTTTTTGTTGTGCATAAGTTGTTGCACCATTAGCAATTCCAATTGTGGAAATAGCGTTTATTGAATCGCTTTCCGTGGCATTTGAACCCTTTTGACTGTAAAGATTTTGCACCATTGCTTTGCAATTGGTGAAAATGCCTGAAACATCGGTTGTTTGTGGGTCAATATTTTGAAGTAATATTTTGCAGTAATTCTGGGCTGAAGTTCCTTTGGATTGAGTTGCGATGTTGTCAATGTAG
>CAMAVG010000051.1 GCA_945861605.1 Rickettsia typhi | reverse complement strand
TTTGGGTTTTGTAGAATCGTCTGTTCGATTTCTTTTGTGAATGCGTTAGTGAATTCAAGTTCGTGAATTGGTTTTTGGGTTTGGGAATCCCCAAATGTTGAAATATAATTTTCGATTATGGAATATTGTGGATATTTTTCCCTTGTGTGGGAAATAAATGCTTCGGTTTGAGTTCTCGAAAGAACGGATTTCCTTGCGACAACCGTAATTGATTGTTTTACGCCGTGAAGTTCAAGTTCGTGATTGAGTTTTTCAACCAAAAGTTCCAATTCTTCTTGAGTATTCTGCGGGCAAGGGGTAATTCGAAGGAGTTCTTTGCCAATTTGTACGGTTGGGTAGAATATTGGTTGAATATAAATTCCGTGCAATTCCAAAAGATTCTGTGAAATGCTTTTCACTTTTTCAAGGCAATGAATTGGAAGAATTATTATGTGTGAGGAATTTTGCAGAATATGGATATTTTTTTCTTTTAATGCTTCCTTGATAAATTTTACATTTGTAAATAATTGCGTTCGAAGGTTTTCTTGGGATTCCAGAATTTCCAAAGATTTCAAAGCCGATGCACAAACGAATGGTGGGAGTGATGTGCTGAAAATGAATGTTGTTGCGTTTAATTTTATAAATTGTGCGATTGCACTTGTTGTGGAGATGTAGCCTCCAACACAGCCAACCGCTTTTCCAAGTGTGCCGTTGATTATGTGAATTTCATCGGAAAGACCATCTTCAAATGCGATGCCCTTGCCGTTTCCGTAAATTCCAATTGCGTGAACTTCGTCAAGGTAAATTAGGCATTTGTGCTTTTTTGCAATTGCGACAAGTTGGGAAATGTTTGTGCGGTTGCCACTCATTGAATAAATTGATTCACAAACGATGATTTTATTCTTTGAGGAATTTTGAGAAAGTTTAGAATCTAAATCTTCAAAATTGTTGTGGGAATAGATAATTTTTTTTGCTTTTGAAAGATTTATTCCGTGAATTATTGAAGCGTGGTTTTGTTCGTCGGAGAAAAACGCCACATCATTCAGATACCTTCCAAGGGAAAATAATGCACCGACATTCGCGTTATATGCGGAATTGAATAACACAGCGGATTCCTTCTTGTGGAAATCGGCAAGTTTTCGTTCAAGTTCGTTATGCAGGGGGTTCGTTCCAGAAATATTCCTTGTTCCGCCGCTTCCTGTTCCGGATTTTTGCATTTCGGAAATTCCTGCGGTTATGACATCGCGGTGTTTGGAGAGGCGGAGGTAGTCGTTACTACAGAAGTTGAGAATTTTTTTTTTATTATATTCACCGGTTGAAGGTTGTTGGATATTTTGGGATATTGGGTAAAATTTTCGCACAATGCCACTTTTGCTTGCAATGAACCGTGAAATTTCTTCGAAAATAACCATACAATTGGTAATGTAATGCCTTGCGGGTATGCAAAAGCATTTGTTATATGTCAATGATTTTTTAAATTTTCCTGTAACTTTTTCCTTTACTTTTATTTTTTCCTTGAACAGGAATTGACGGTGCTTCCGCTTCGCGTGATGTCAAAACGTTTTGAAGCCGATAAATTGTAGTCCAAAATCTGCGATTTCGCTAGTAAAAGCAGAGTTGAGTCTTCTGTGGTGAATTCGTAGGTTAAAAATAAAAACAGGGCTTTTTCAAAACAACCTGAATAACGGTTGCGGCGGTGCCATTAATTTTTTTTATTTAAAATGAAAGTTGCCGTAATAATGGGAAGCAATTCCGACCTTGACATCATGAAAGATGCCTGCCACATGCTTGACCAACTCCAAGTTCCATATGAATGCCAAGTGGTTTCAGCACACAGAACGCCCGAAAAAATGTTTGAATTTGCACGCAATGCAAAAATCAATGGGTTTAGTGTAATAATTGCAGGAGCAGGCGGCGCGGCACACCTTCCTGGAATGGTTGCATCTTTGACAATACTCCCCGTAATTGGTGTTCCAATTGAATCAAAAGCATTGAAAGGAATGGATAGTCTTCTTTCGATTGTTCAAATGCCTGCTGGAGTCCCAGTCGCAACAGTAGCGATTAACGGCTCACAAAATGCCGCAATTCTTGCTGCTTCAATTTTTGCTTTGACGAATCCGATTATCCAAAAAAACTTGGAGAAATACAAAAGCGATTTAGTAAAACATGTTGAAGAGCATTCCAAAATTGTTGTATAACATTACGCAATGCTTCATATAATTCACCCAGATTACACTTGGTTTTTATTATATTCCTGTCTCTTCGTTACATTTCTTGTGCAACTTTTCTTTTCGAAGTATGTTGTGCAAGATTCCTTCATTCTAATCGGACTCATATCCTCAATCGTCATAACAATACCACACGATTCCATACAAGATATTCTTGAACATAAACTTACGCATATTAAGGAGGCAATCCTCTTCGTTTCCTCGTTTGCACTTGTGACGCGTCACCTCTCAAAAAAACTGATTTTACACATAGCTTCAATCACTTGCTACTTCACACTAATATCAATTGCACACGCGGCAAATACGGAACCCCTCATCATTCCATTTGCAAGTCTGATTATAATCTACAGTTTCTACACAACTTATCATTCAATGCCATACGGAACCATTGTGAAAAATGGAATATACTTCACGACATTGCTCATGTTTGTTTTGCAAAATCTTTTGGAATACGAAAGCCCAAGCGTGCCATACACCATTCTTTACATAACATTCGCAACAGTTTTTGCTTGCCGTGCATTTCTTTCGAAGGATTACGCTTCAAAGGTGTTTTTCACATTTTTTGCTTTTTTCATTTTAACAGTTGCACATACATTTCTTCAGATTGATGTCGTAAACACAGTGCAATATCTTCTGCTATATTCAACGATATCATACTTCCTTTATACGACAATCTTCCCACATGGGAGTAACAAAATGCACATTGTCTTTCTTTTTCACGCAATATTCGCCCTTCTACACATTTGTTATACAACGCTGAATCCCGAATATTTCCTTCTAAATGTTGTGCATAGTCAAACCGTTTTGAATCCCGCATTGCACTATCTTTCAACATTTTGCTATTTCACAATCTTCATTTGTGCAATTCAATTAATATTTCGCACATTTCGCAAAGTTGATACAAAAAATCAAATTAACTGGGTGCATTTCATTTACGCAACATTCGCATTGATTATTCTTTTTGAGGCACAATTCGTTCAAAAAAAATTAAGTAACACGAGTGATATCTCCTACTTTGGAGCAATGTTTGCGACATTCGTTCACATATTTTACCTCGTAATCACTTACAGTATTCTAATGCTTGCACGAATTGTTAGTAAAAAAGCATTCTCAATTCGTAACATTAAAAAACACACACGAATCATCCACAAGTTGAGAGTTCATCTGGTAACTATCTGGAATAAAAAGTTGCGGTTGTTTCAGCATTTCAGAAAAGCTTTCCTGTGCAGAATAAAGCTTTTGCAAACGCAAGTGCAGACGAATCTCAACACCGTGCAATCCGGAATATTCGTCATTATTCCGATATTCCTATGCTACTACATAATAATCTCAATTTTTTATTAAACATGAAAACCTTTACAAGTGGCAATATTATTCTTGGAAGTGAATACGCACAGGATGTTCGAAACAATGTGAAAACACAGGCGGAGGCACTTCAAATGCGGAAAATAACCCCGTGCCTTGTGGTGATATTGGTCGGTGCAAACCCCGCGAGTAAAATTTATGTGGCAAATAAAAAAAAATTTGCGATAGAATGCGGTATGAAATCCTTTGATATCATACTTCCGGAAACAACAACCGAAAGCGACTTGATTTTGGAAATTTCAAAACTCAATAACGATCCCTCCGTCCACGGAATTCTTGTTCAAATGCCACTGCCAAAGCATATCAACGCCAATGCGGTTATTAATGCGATTAATCCACGAAAGGATGTCGATGGCTTTCATATTCAAAACATGGGGAGGCTTTTCACAAATACCACAAACGAAACCTCGCTTCTTCCTTGTACTCCAAAGGGATGTATGTGGATTTTAGAATCACTCGAACAAAACCTTCGCGGAAAAAATGCGGTGATAATCGGCTCTTCAAATATCGTTGGAAAGCCAATGGCGGCAATGCTTTTGAACAAAGGGGCGACGGTCTCGGTTCTGAACTCTGCAACGAAAAACAAGGAATTGTTTACAAAGAATGCGGATATTATTGTTCTTGCGTGTGGAGTTCCAAACATGCTAAACGGCAAAGACATTGCAAATCCTATTATTCTTGATGTTGGAATTAACCGCCTTAGTGATGGGAAAATTGTTGGAGATTGCAATTTTGAATCTTGTCAACCAAAAGCACGGTTCATAACAACCGTTCCAAAGGGAATTGGTCCAATGACAATCGCCATGCTTCTTCAAAACACAATAACCGCCTGTATTTCACAAACATTATGAACAAATTCATTTCAACACTCTTTTATTCGGGGCTTTCACCCATTGCACCCGGAACGATGGGTTCGCTTTTGGCACTTATCCTCATTCTTCCTTTGGCATTCGTTCCGCAGAATTTACACATAATACTCTCATTCTTTGTTTTGTCTCTGCTTTTTGGTTTTTATTCAATCCCGAAATATCTTCAAGGAAAGACGGACGATCTTCAGGAAATTGTTATTGATGAGGCAGCCGGTCTTTATTTGACGATCCTTCTTGTGATTATGATTCTTCGTGTTTGCGGTGTGAAGTCAAATTCTTTGGTTGTTTTTGGTATGTCGTTCGTGTTTTTTCGAATTTTCGACATAACCAAGCCGTTAATTATCGGATATTTCGACCGAACCCTAAAGGGAGCAACGGGAATTATGGTTGATGATCTTCTCGCTGGAATTTTTGCCGGAATTGCGGTTTCAATTTTGCTTATAGCTTTTCACACATTCCAATGATATCACACATTAATGGCGTTGCTATTCTTGCAAATTCTTCCGATGGCACGATTTCAATAATGACGCAAGGCGGCGTTGGATATTGCATTTTTGTAGGAGTCAAAAGCTCCTCATCAATTCAAATCGGACAAAGCATTTCGCTTTTCATTGAATCAATTGTTAAGGAGGATTCTTTCAACCTTTACGGTTTCAAAAATTACGAACAACAAGTGATGTTTAACTCGCTTTTGAAAGTGAGTGGCGTTGGTGCAAAGGTTGCGATAAATGTTCTTGATAACTTCTCCGTTCAGGAGATCACGCAAGCAATCATTGAAGAAAATGCGGCAATGTTTCAAAAAATTGGTGGTCTTGGTGAAAAAGTTTCAACGCGTATTGTTGCTGAACTGAAAAAAGAACCGGCGAAAAATGCGAAAATTTTAGCCCTAACCAAAGTTGGCAAGGCAAATGGAAGCGTTGTAATTGAGCATGTGAAATCGATCATCAGCGAAGAGGTTGAGGAACATACAAATTCAAAAGTCAACATTCAGGATGTCACTTCCGCACTTGTCAATCTGGGTTTTGATTACAATCGCTCGTTTGCTGTGGCATCGCAGGTTGTGAAAACTTCAAACACAATTGAGGAAGCGATAACGGAAGCTCTGCGGGGGATAAATCAGTAATCTAATGCACCGTTTTTCCATTCGTAAAGAAAGCCGAATGTCACAACGAACAAAAAAACCATCGCGGAAATGTATCCAACAACGCCAAGGGCTTTAATATTCAACGCCCACGGGAATAGTAATGCGATTTCAAGATCAAAAATAACAAATAAAATTGCGATTAAATAGAACTTCACATTAAAATTTCGCGGAGCAATTCCCACGGGTTCGAATCCGCATTCGTATGGTGATAGCTTTTCGCCGTTATACTGTTGCGTTCCAAGAATTTTTTGCACAATAAACGGCAAAAGAACAATTGCAACGGCAACAATTCCCGAAATAACCATATAAAAAATTACTTTGTAATATTCCTGCATTTTTTAAACATTTTTTATTTTACAAAAAACAATTTTTGAAACCGTTTTATTAGTCAAGTTTTTTATGGTAAAGATTCACTAACAAAAAAAATATTACCTAACATTTGAAAAAAACCTTGATTTGCAATTTTAATATTTCTACATTGAGGACATATAATGTGATTATTTTATGAGGAAACAACTTTTTTTCGCAGGCCTATTTTTTTTCGCAACATCATGTGCATTAAAACCACAAACTGCTGAACTTCAACCAACTGCAATTGAGCCATCAAATTTACAATTAACCGAAAAAAAAGTGAGCGTTCGAACAAAAGATTCCCGCCCGATGCCACAAGTTCTTGGAATTCGCCACAAAACAAAAACACAAATTCCATTCATGAAACCGCAGGAAGTTCCATACATCAACAATAACCAAAATCTCTCACAAAACATCACAGATATCGCAAAGGAATATCTTACCGGCAAAGGGTTTGTTATTGCAAACGATGGCAGGGATTTCGAAATCACTCTTGAGGTTTTCCAATATAAATCTCTTGAAAAACAATGGTACCAAATGCCGCAAACAAAAATTCATATTCTCTTCACATCGCAAGTAAAAAACGAAAATGGCGATGTTATATACAACGGGAAACATGAATATTTAGTTGAAAACACTTACCCAATCTTTCAACCGCGAGCAAAGAAAAATCAGCAAGCTCTCAACGATGCTCTTTCACAAGGTATTAAACGCATTTTTATGGATCAAGAACTCATTGAAGCAATAAAAAATATTTAATATACTATGCACAACGAAAACCATATTCTTCGCAAAATTATCATTTTTGGATCATTTTTCGTTTTCATGTTTATCCTGTGGATTGTCCTCAAGCCAATCGTTCACGAGCAAATGTCAATTTTCAAATCAAGCTCGCAAGAAGAAGCTGAGGAAG
>CAMAVG010000050.1 GCA_945861605.1 Rickettsia typhi | reverse complement strand
AAGCATTTCAGGGTGAAAGTGCATTTTGCCGTGAATCATGCTTTGCGTAATTGCCCTTTGCTCCTTGATGGTGAATGCCTCAAGATTTTTTGGTGTTTTTGCTCTTGAACCGCCTGTTGAGTTTACTTTCGTGAAAGCAAAAATCTTTTAATTGTCAAACAAATCCGTGTAGGTCGGCTCCTTCTGTAATGCAATTTGTGCTATGGAAATTGTACCGTATATGCTTTGGATAATTGGCAGTGCAGTTTCCATCTCTTTAAGAGTGCATCTTGGAGAATCGTTAAGCTCGCTCTTACATTTGTTGTAATATTCCGAGTCCTTCATAACCGCAAGTGCTTGTTGCCCTTGAATGGTTCTTTGGTATCGAGATCCTTCCAATATTGTGCCCATTCTTGAAGGTATAATCAGACCATTTCGGATAATGTGCGAACCAGTTCCTTCAAAAAATGTTATTTGGTCTTCCTCACTCCTTTCTTTGTTTATTTCGTGTATTATTTTTTGAATTTTCATCTTCATGAGGAGGGCACCGCAGTATGTATCGCGTTGAATGCTATCGCTACCGGCAAGCATCACTTTGTTACCCGCTGATGTAATGATTCTCCTTAGAGGCTCATCATCTAATTTATCCTCAATCAATGGCGTGATTGATATCTCACTTAAGCCAGACTCATTCAACAGTTTTTGCAATTCTTTAATGTGTTCCGGTTTTGTGCAATCGGCAATGATTACTTCGGAAACTGGCTTAATGCCAAATATTGTCTCAAGTTGCTTAATTTCTGCTAATCTTGCATTAATTTTGTCTATTCCTTCTGCTGTATCCAAGTCTTCGGCGCTAATTCTGTATTCACCATTTATTACCGATATCTCACTTTCGCCAATTTTTGATTTCAATTCTTCGAGTTTATCTGTAACATCGATATCCTGATTCTTACTGAAGCTATCTACAAGTATCTTTGAAATATCATCGATTTCACTGATGATATCGCTACAATCATCATTCTGACCTTTTAGAATCATTTGGCTTTTGGCATTTTGAAGAAAGGTGTATATAAAAATATTTTTTCTTTCGTCTTGATGGCGATCCATATCGTATCCTATCCAGCTATTGATATTTCCTTTGTTAACATCTTTAAGAAAGTGTGGAGACTTTGCAATTTTTGAGTAATACATCTCGACCTCTTCCCATAACTTAGGTCGCACTTGTGTTGTGGACTCGGTTAACAGTGTTGGATGCGATGTGAATGAAATTTTTACATCGTCAGTCGTACGGTATGCCGGCTGTGAAATCGTGTATTCCAGAGGTAAGCTTGGTTTTACATCGTGTTTTACAACAAGGTTGTTTACTCGTGGTGAAAACATACTTGGGAACGCCTGTTGATCATTATTATGATATATTGGTAGCTTCGCTGTCTGTGGGAGAGGTATAGACAATTGAGTAGGAGCGCTTGTTGCTGCAATGCGTTTCGTATATTTATGTAGTATTTGCATAAAATGAAGTGGTTAGTTACATTTTAAGTATACTCTATTTTTACACGATATGCAAGTTTTTTTGTTTGGTTGTTGTTAATTACCGCCAATCCCAACAAACTTCTTGATAATTCAAAAAATATTTTCTATCATTTCGCATATTATTGCTGAAAAATGAAAATAATACTGGCAAACCCAAGGGGTTTTTGTGCGGGTGTGCGTCGTGCTATTGAAATTGTTGAAAGAGCGATTGAAAAGTTTGGAACTCCGCTGTTTGTAAAACACGAAATTGTGCATAATCGCTATGTTGTTGATTCCTTCAAAGAAAGAGGCGTTGTTTTCACGGATGATATCTCCATAATCCCAAACGGTGCAACGATTATCTTTTCCGCACATGGCGTTTCCGATTCCATAATTGAGCAATCAAAGGCAAAAAACCTTAATATTATTGATGCAACATGCCCACTTGTTACGAAGGTTCATCGTGAAGTTGTGGAATATGATGAAAACGGTGCTGAAATTATTTTGATAGGGCATAAAGGGCATCCTGAAATTGAAGGAACTTCGGGGAAAATAAAGGGAAAGTATTATTTAGTCGAAACCCTTGCAGATGTTGAAAAGCTGGAGGTTCAAAACCCGCAAAATCTTGCACTTGCAACCCAAACAACATTGAGTATCGACGACACGAAATCCATTGTTGATGCACTTTTGCAAAAATTTCCCGAAATTGCAAAGCATTATAAATCGGATATCTGCTACGCGACGCAGAATCGTCAAAACATTGTTAAGACGATGATCCCCGAAATCACAAAACTCATCGTCGTTGGTTCAAAAGAAAGCTCAAATTCAAACAGACTTTGCGACATTGGAAACGAAAATAACATTCCATCGTTTTTAGTTGATAGAGCCGCAAACATTCGCCTTGAAAATTTTTCTGAAAGCGACATCGTTGGAATTACCGCGGGGGCTTCTGCTCCGGATAACCTCGTCATGGAAATAATTGAGCTTCTGCAAGAGAAATTCCACGCAACGCTTGAACAATCAAAGGCAAATTTTGAAGAAGACATCGTGTTTCATTTACCAAAATCCGTCCGAATTTAATTAATCACAATGCAAAATATTATCATCGCGATCTTTTTCTCAATAATAACGCCATTTTTCCTGAAGACGAGGTATTCACAGTTGGTTTTTGCAATTGGAATGCCACTTTTGCTTGTTTTGCAACTTTTTTTGATGCAAATCTCCCACGAATACGATACAATTTCCTTCAAATATGCCATTCCAATTGTCTTTTCTGTGACAAAAATCTATCTAAACTTCGCAGTGTTCATAAGCATTCTTTGGCTTTTGGCAAATGTGTATTCCGTGCTTTATATTACAAAAAATTACGATGAAAGCAAGCTTGCAAAATTCATGCCATACTACAACGCTTCGGTTGGTTTTGCGATTCTCACCGCCTTTGCAAGCAACTTGTTCACAACTTTTATTTTTTACGAACTTCTCACGCTTTCAACCCTGCCACTTGTTGGGTTTGGTGGTAAACAGGAGAACAAAAAGTTTCTAACAAAATATGTAATAATTCTGCTTTTTTGTTCAATTGCTTTGTTTTTGCCGGCAATTTTTATGTTTCAAGGAATGGTTGGCACAACAGAATTTATGCAAGGCGATGGCACAATTTTGACTGTATTTGGGCAAGATTTCTCGCAAAATGAATCAAATCTGAATAATTATCAATATACGCCCTCCCCATTTATGATGGCTGCAATCTTCGCAATGATGCTTTTTGGCGTGGCAAAATCGGCGATATTCCCATTCAACGGCTGGCTTCCGGCTGCAATGTGTGCACCATCGCCAGTCAGTGCACTTCTTCACGCTGTTGCCGTTGTGAAAATTGGTGTGTTTGTTTTGTATAAAATTATTTATGAACTTTACGGCATGCAGTACATGGTGCATCTGCAAACACTTTACCCATTATTCTTCACGGGAATTACGATTGTTGTCGTTCTTGGAATAGTCATCGCCTCAATTCAGGCACTGCAAACATTTGATATCAAACGCATACTAGCATTTTCGACAATTGCCAACATGGGGTACATAACCTTGCTATTTCTTTCATTTTCGGAGGCAGGAATGCAGGCTGGATTTTGGCACATTTTCGTTCATGGAATTACAAAAATCGGACTTTTTTTCATCGCAGGAATTCTGTATTCAATATATCATACGAATGATTATCGAAGAATGGCGGGGGCGTTTAATCGGCACACAATTCTTGCATTTTCCTTTGTTCTGTTTGCGTTTTCAATGGTTGGTTCGCCTCTGACATCGGGCTTCGTTAGCAAGCAATTCATGATTTTTGCACTTTTGGAATCCTCGTACATTGCCATCGCAGGTGTGATGTTTTCATCGGTTGCTTGTGCGGTTTATATCTTTCGCCCCGTTATTTACACAATTTCGCGAACGAAAAAACACATTATTGACAACAACATTTCGACCATAACCTACACCGTGATTTTCCCGCTCGCAATTTTAAATATCATAACATTTGTAGTTGGATTTTTCTGGAAATACTTCGTGTAATCAAAAACAATCGCACTCTAAACCTCCAAATATTGCTCAATCCTTAAAAGTTCGTTATATTTCGCAGTGCGTTCGCCGCGGCATGGTGCGCCGGTTTTAATCTGTCCGCAATTGGTTGCAACGGCAAGGTGGGCGATTGTCGTGTCTTCGGTTTCACCGGATCTGTGCGATAAAATGCACTTGAAACCGGCACCTTGTGCAATTTTTACAGCTTGGAGGGTTTCCGTAATTGTGCCGATTTGGTTCGGTTTCACAAGCAAAGCATTGGCATATTTTCCTTCAATTCCTTGGGTGATTAGCTCCGGATTTGTGCAGAAGAGGTCATCGCCAACAATTTGGATTTTATTCCCCAATTTTGCGGTAAATTTTTGGAAACCATCGATGTCATCCTCGTGAAATGGGTCCTCGATTGAAATAATTGGGTATTGTTCCACAAGTTCGCCGTAGTACGCAATCAGCATTTCGCTTGTCAAGAATTGCCCGTCTACATGGTATTTTCCGTCTTTGAAAAACTCGCTCGCAGCAGCATCAAGAGCAATTGAAACCTGAGTTTTTGCCTCGTATCCTGCCAATTTAATCGCTTGCATAATGCAGTCAAGTGCTTCTTTTGATGTCGTAAAATTTGGTGCAAAACCGCCTTCATCGCCAACTGCGGTTGTGTGTCCAAGGTTTTTAATTACAGATTTCAGCGTGTGGAAAATTTCAGTTCCGGCACGAAGTTTTTCGCTAAAAGTTTCAAAACCGTGTGGTACAACCATGAATTCTTGAATCGCAAGATTATTCGAAGCATGCTGCCCGCCGTTTATGATATTCATTAGTGGGGTTGGAAGAACATCGGCGTTTTTGCCTCCGATATATTCAAAAAGTGGAAGACCGGCAACTTCGGCATTCGCCTTCCAGCAAGCGATTGATGTGGCAAGAATCGCGTTTGCACCAAGGTTTGATTTGTTCTGAGTGCCATCAAGTTCGATCAAAACCGAGTCAATTTCATCGGAGATATCAAGCCCGACAATGGCGTTGCTAATTTCATTATTCACAAATTGCACCGCTTTAAGAACACCCTTGCCGTTGAATCTTTTTTTGTCGCCATCGCGAAGTTCACACGCTTCTTTTGTGCCGGTTGAGGCACCAGATGGGGCAATTCCCCTGCATGTAATTCCGTTTTCAAGTGTAACATTGACTTCAACCGTTGGGTTTCCGCGGGAATCTAGAATTTCAATAGCGTAGACTTCGATGATCGTGCTTGACATATTTTTCAAAAAATTGCTTCCTTGTGAAGAAGTTATTCTTGATTATTTGTCAAGCAAATTTATTAATATCCGTACTGAATTCTTTCGACCAATTCGCCAATTGTTGGCATGAATTTTCCACCTTCGTACCAAGGATCGTTTGCAAAATTGAACCCTTGCGAGCCACAAAACATGAGGTTGTTCTCGATATCAGGCGTGGAAATTGCCGATTGCAAGGTTTTTTGAATACAAAATGAGCGAGGGTCGGCACGGCGTCCTGTTGTAAAGTGTTCGTTCACGGAATATTCTTCCGTTGCCCAGTTGCTAAATGCACATGCGGAAAGGCAACCCATGCAGTCTTGTTGGTCTTTCAAAATTGTTTGAGAATCGCTTTCGTCCACGAAAATCATCGTGTTATCGGGTGTTTTCAACGCGATATTAAAGCCGTTTGCTTCGAAATTTGCGATTTTTGCAAGACTTCCGGATTTCACAAAAGTTGGGCGTTTGCGTGGACCAAAACCATATTCTTCGCAGAATTCTTCACTTTGTTCTTCGGAGAACTCAACTTGGCGTTCACTTCTTCCCCTTAAGTGTTGCATGAATTCGTTGTTCACGGCGGAGGAATAAAAGCCTGTTGGGCTGAATTTGTTCAGGAAAATATCACCTTTTTCAAGGGTGAAAAGCCTGTCTTTCCATTCTTTTGAAACGGGATATTCCTGCGTGTAGATTGGTCTTGTGCCGAATTGAAATGCGACTTTTCCAATTTCCGGACTGTTTAAAAAGCGTTCTTCGTCTTTTAAATGCCAAATTCCGCCGGCAACAATAATTGGTGTTTCTTGAAGACCAACTTCGTTGAGGAATGTGCGAATTTCAGCGACTCTGGTGAATGTATCGCCCGGTTTGTTTGGGTCTTCAGCGTTTGAAAGACCATTGTGACCGCCTGCCCTCCAAGGACATTCGTAGACAACACCGCCTAAAAAATCGGAAAATTTGCTGTAAGAACGCTTCCATAATGCACGAAATGCACGCATTGATGAGACGATTGGGTAGTAGTGAACTTTGTATTTTGAGGCAATTTCGCCAAGGCGGTATGGCATTCCTGCTCCACATGTGACGCCGTGAATCAACCCTTTTGTTTTTTCAAGCATTCCTTCTAAAACGCGTTGTGCGCCGCCCATTTCCCACAAAACATTGACATGAATTCTGCCAAGTCCGCCGGAGATATCAAATGCACGCTTTGCTTGTGAAATTGCACCTTTGATGGAGTATTCAATTAGTTCTTCATGGCGAGACTTCCTCGTGTTCGTATGGTATTCAACGGGGTGATAGGTTCCGTTGTCGTCAAGATATTGTGCATTTACGCCGGAAAATGTTCCAACTGCACCGGCTTTTGCGAAGTTCCCCGCGGTTATTCCGTTTGTGACTCCAACGCCTTTTCCGCCTTCAATGATTGGCAAAACTTTTACGCCTCCCATAATAATTGGTTCGATAATTTTTTTCAGACCACTTACATTTAATGGTATTGCTGTAATATGTTTTTAATATATTCATAGATATTCCCTCCATAACGACTCAACTATAATCGATATGTCAAGTTTTTATTTTGGCTATTTTTAATAATATGATTCCTCATTTCCGCTGTTGAAGTATACTGCTAGACCAACTTTGAAGCCTTGAATG
>CAMAVG010000049.1 GCA_945861605.1 Rickettsia typhi | reverse complement strand
ATAAAAAAATAGGCCTTTAGTTACCAAAATGTATAAATTATACCACTACTCTTTGTGTCCGTTTTCAAGAATGATTCGCTTCGTTCTCAACGAAATGCAGTTGGAATATATACTGATTGAAGAAAAATTTTGGGAATACGACGAACAATTTTTGCAAATGAATCCTGCTGGAACCGTGCCGGTCATGGTCACAAAAAATGGCGATGTCCTCAATCATTCATACTTAATCCTCGATTACCTCCTCGAAACATACAAGTAAACATTTTTTTTTTCCAGAAGGAAACAGCAAACTTGAAATAAAAAAAAATTTACTTTGGTACACTGAAAAATTCTTTCTTGATTGCACAAAATTCTTCATTCAAGAAAAAGCAGTGAAATACTTTCACGAAAAAGCACAGCCAAATACCAATATTTTAGGCATGGCAAGGTATAACCTCGGAATACATTTCGATTACACGACATACCTCCTCGAACAAAGTACTTGGCTTGGCGGCGAAAAATTCTCAATCGCAGATATCGCAGCCGCAACACAACTTTCAAGTCTTGATTTCCTCGGAGAAGTCCAATGGTCAAAAATTCCACAAATTAAGGATTGGTACTCAATCGTGAAATCAAAACCATCGTTTAGACCACTCCTGAAAGAAAGAATTGCAGGAATTTTAACGCCTCAACATTATACAAGCTTGGATTTTTAAAAATGGATACAATCACACGCACATTCTTTGTTTTTATCGCAACGCTTTTATTATCCATCCAAGCAATTGCGGGAAATTATTCTGAATCCGAGCTTGAATTTGTGCGAAATACCATCAACGATGCGAAACGAGACTCCGTCCGAACCGATATCAAAGACGAAGACATAACCGCCGGAATTCTGAAGGGTGCTCTTGAAAAAATCGACTCACATTCAACATATTACACAAAAGCGGAGTATGCAAAGCTAACGGAATCCCTTGCTGGAAGCTTTTCCGGAGTTGGCATTCACATCGATTCCCACCAAGGCGTGATTCGCGTCTTTGGCGTAATTAAAGGCATGCCCGCAGAAAAAGCTGGCTTGAAAAACGGCGATTACATCACTCACATCAATTCGCAATCCACTTTTGGAATATCAATTGATGAAGCCTCAAGTTTGCTCAGAGGCAAAAAAGGCACAAAAGTTACGGTTGAGGTCTTCAGAAAAGATATGGACAAAACACCAGAAAAACCCCTAGAATTTGAAATTGTGCGTGACAACATTGAGGTTGAAACTGTTTCATCACAAAAAATTGACGACATACTGATTGTGACTATAAGCACATTTAACGAAAAAACATTCGACGACTTCACGAAAGCACTCCAAAAATATGAATCATATTCAGGCATTATTCTTGACTTGCGTTCGAATCCGGGTGGATTGTTGGACTCAGCAATTGCAATTTCCTCACTTTTCGTTGCAAAAAATAGCGTAATCGTCCAAGTTTCCGCCGTTGAAAAAATGAGAGTCAGCGACGAATATTCGTGTATTTCAAGCAAAAAAAACTGCCGCAAAATTCGCTATTCATTACTGGGGAAAAACATTGCAATTCACAGCGACGAAGAGCCAACGATTTCAAAAAACATCCCAGCAGCGGTCCTTGTGAACGCATACTCCGCATCAGCTTCGGAAGTTACTGCCCTTGCATTACAGGAAAATTCGCGCGCGATGGTAATTGGGCAAAAAACATTTGGAAAGGGATCCGTGCAAACCGTTTATCCACTTCAGGATGTTGAAAAAGGTGCGTTGAAGCTGACAACCGCACTTTATTATTCCCCAAAAGGCAATTCAATTCAGGCAGATGGCGTCAAACCCGATGTTATAATCCCCGAACTTGAAATCAAAAAGCAGGAAAAAATTAAAAGTTTCTTCCCAAACAAGGAGTCAAGCTATAAAAATCATATTAAACTTGACAAACAAACCACAAAGGTTGATAACAAAACCGAAGAAAAAGTGGAGAAATCCACGGAATCAGTTGAACCAAACACAATTGAAGATTTCGCTATTCAAGCGGCAATTTCTTCGATAAAAACTTCAATAAAACACAATGGAAATAATAATTGACAAAAACTACCACAACTCAAGAATCGACCGCTTCATTCGCGAAAAATTTACAATACCGCAAAGCCTTGTCGCACGGTTGCTTCGCGAAAAGAAAATCAAGCTCAATAAAAAAAAAGCCGAACCTTCTGCGACTCTTTCCACCGGCGATGCAATTCAAGTTTACTACTTCCTTGAGGAAAACCCACAGGAAATCTATGTAAATCCTGCACTTGTTGAACAGTTTCGAAGTTGGATTATTTTTGAAAATGACGACCTTATCATAATAAATAAACCGTGCGGTGTTTCAAGCCAAGGCGGTGTGACAAGCGGAATCTCCGTCGATGTCCTTGCCAAGCAATATGAAATTGAAGCAAGAATCGCCCACAGACTTGACCGCGAAACATCCGGAATCATGCTTATTGCGAAGAATAAATATATGGCAAGACATATCACCCAACTTTTTGCACAAAACCTTGTGAAGAAAAAATATTACGCAATGGTTGAAAAAATTACGCAAGAAAGCGGAACAGTAACGACAAACATTCACAAGGATACCCACCTCCAAAAAATGGTTGCAACTGAAGGCAAAACTTGCATAACAAAGTTTAGCTCAGCAAGCGAAAATGTGATTTTGGTTGAACCACAAACAGGAAAAATGCACCAGATCAGGCTACACCTTTCGCACATTGGAATGCCGATCATCGGCGATGAAAAATACGGTGGAATTCCCGCAGAAAGAATGTTCCTACATGCGTTTTCCGTTGAATTCGATGGGAAAACATACTCCGTTCCGTGCGAATTTCTGAAGTAAGGACTCCACAGTTAATAAAGAAAATATAAATTTCAAATTGTGAATTTTTGAAATAAAAAAACCTTGATTTTTATATTTTTGCATAACTTATTTATTTTGAAAAAGTTTTCTTTATATATGCCGGTTTTAAACCTCATAAGGTTTGTATTTGCCTCGTTCATCATTTCATTTTCCGCATTTGCAACGGAAATAATCACAATCGCAACGGGTTCAACATCGGGGCTTTACTACCCAAGCGGTGGGGCGATTTGTCGCATTTTTAACCTATCTTCAAAAAACGAAACAAAGTGTATTGTGGAATCAACACCCGGTTCGGAATATAATCTCAATGCTGTTGAGGGCGGACTCAACAACTTTGCCTTCGTTCAAGCCGATGAACTATTCACATATCTTGCCGAGAAGAAAAAACGCAGTGAAGTTTCAAGTATATCCGCCGTTTTTCCATTATACACCGAAACATTCTTGTTGATAGCATCAAAAAATTCGGGAATAACAAGCTTCGCTGATATCAAAGGTAAAAAAATCAATATCGGAATCGACGGCTCGGGAGTTCGAAACTTCACATCGCAAATAATGAAATTCCTTTCATTGAAAACCTCCGATTTCAAAGTCATAACTGAAACGCAAGCCGCCGTTGAACACTCACTTTGCAATAATATTGCCGATGCCTCAATCGTGATTGGCGGTCAACCAAATAAAGTTGTGCAAAACTTAATTGAACAATGTGGTGCAAAAATTATTCCATTTTCTTCCGAATTTATTCAAACAATAATGGAGCAAAACGCCTTTTATTCACTCTCCACAATCCCTGCCGGAATGTATCTTGGGTATTCTCAGCCCGTTCAAACACTTGGAACGAAAGCACTTCTTGTGACATCAAAATATACAAGCGATGAAAACATTTACGATATCACAAATTATATAATCAAAAATTTTGATTCCTTCAAACAGTACTCACCTGTCACAATGCAAAACACCGTACAAACAATCAACCCCGAGATGCTGCAATTTCCCGTCAACAATGCTGCTGTTAAGGCATTTAAGGAAAATATGATTAAATAAAAAATAAATTTGTAATTCACATCTATGACAATCCAAACAAACAAAGCGATGGAATCTAATGTTACAGATTTCGGACTTGCAGTCTTAAAAGATCGCTACCTCATTGGAGACGAAACCAGTCAGGACCTCTTCGCCCGCGTTGCCAAAGCTTATTCAAACGATGACGCCCACGCACAAAGAATCTACGATTATATCTCAAAAATGTGGTTTATGCCTGCGACGCCAATCCTTGCCAATGGTGGAACGAATCGCGGTTTACCGATTTCCTGCTTCCTAAACGAAATGCAGGATTCCCTTGATTCAATCGCAAAAACTTGGAACGAGAATGTCTATTTGGCATCATCTGGTGGTGGAATTGGAACGCATATTGGAAATATTCGCTCAATAAACGAAGAAATTGCAGGAAAAGGACACACTTCCGGCGTAATTCCTTTTGTCAAAGTTGTGGATTCAATGACTCTAGCAATTTCACAAGGAAGCCTTCGTCGTGGTTCTGCCGCGGTTTATATGCAGGACACCCACCCCGAAATCGAAGAATTCATTGATATCAGAAGACCAACAGGCGATACAAACCGCCGATGTCTCAACATTCATCACGGTGTTTGTATTAGCGACGCCTTCATGCACGCCGTTCAGGAGGGAAAGCCTTGGAACTTACTCAGTCCATCATCAGGAAAGGTTGTTAGCACTGTTAATGCACGCGATTTATGGATCAAAATCCTCGCTTCAAGAGTCGAAACCGGAGAACCATACATTCTTTACACCGATACCGTCAACAGAAATCTTCCTGATGTCTACAAAGCACACGATTTCAAAGTCAAAACATCAAACCTATGTGCTGAAATAACACTTCTTACAGGCAACGACCACAACAACAAAGAACGCACGGCAGTTTGCTGCCTTTCATCTCTGAATTTGGAATATTTCGAAGCATGGAAAGGTGATGACATGTTCATTGAAGACATAATGAATTTCCTTGACAATGTCCTTGAGGATTTCATCAAACGCGCACCCGATGCAATGGAGCGTGCAAAATATTCAGCCTCGCAGGAACGCTCAGTGGGGCTTGGCGTAATGGGATTCCACTCATTCTTACAAAGCAAGAATACTCCAATCGAAGGCGTTGCGGCAAAATCATGGAATAAAGCGATTTTTGCTCACATTAAAACAAAAACCGACGAAGCAAGCAAAAAAATTGCCAAGGAAAAAGGTTCATGTCCAGACGCCCAATCCGCCGGCTTAACCGAACGTTTCGCAAACAAAATTGCAATTGCACCAACAGCTTCAATTTCGATCATCGCCGGCAATTCCAGTCCCGGAATTGAACCTTACGCGGCAAACTGCTACACGCACAAAACGCTTTCCGGTTCATTCATCGTTCGAAATAAGTACCTCAAAAAACTTCTTCAAATTAAAGCAAGCGATAACGACAAAACTTGGTCATCAATTGCATTAAACGAAGGCTCCGTCCAACATTTGGAATGTCTAACTTCCGAAGAAAAAGCCGTGTTCAAAACCGCGATGGAGATCAACCAAATGTGGCTAATTGACCACGCCGCCGACAGACAAAAATACATTTGTCAATCACAATCTCTGAATGTTTTCTTTGCAAGTAATGTTGAAAAACGAGTTCTGCACGATATCCACTTCGCCGCTTGGAAAAAAGGTGTGAAATCGCTTTACTACTGCCGCTCGTCATCAATTCAAAGGGCGGAAAAAGCACCAGGACAGGACATAATCCCAACGGCAAAGCCAAAAACTCAAGGTGGAAAAACGGTCGATATGTACGACGAATGCTTGGCTTGCCAGTAGGAACGGGTTGTGGGTTCAATGCACAACTATATTTTCATCATCTCAGAAATAGTGATTATTTTTACCATTGTCGCCTTTGTGTTTGGATGGTGTCTTATAGTCGCGATTACTTTGTGCTTGACTCACATTATCTGAAACGGATTGTTTTGTAATATTTGCTTCCGAATGACTAAAAGATTTGCTGTCTTGATTAAGCCTGCTTTTTAAATTTTTATCTTCTTCTTTATCTTGTGAGGCATAGCCGTGTGCTACACAGGCAGTTGCTACCAACAACGCAACAGCAATGCATATCATCAATGCAATTTCCATGTCGCCTGGTCCCGATTCTGCGTGATATTCTATTCTTTCAACGCCATTCACTGGGGTGCTTGATAACGATGTGGGTGTTGAAAATAATTTCTTTAAATAAAATATAGCAGTACCCGTTACGACTAGACCTCCTACGCCTATCGCCCCTTGTGTGAAATTTGGCCATTGAAATTTACTCGTATCATTTTCTTTGTCTCTTTCTTTAAAATATTGAGCGCATGCTGCTTCCAACATATAGTTAAAAGTCATGTGGTGTCGCATATGTATGTAGTGCCTACCAGCACTACCATTAATTTCACGCACTTGTGTTTTGACTTCTTTACGAGCGTCAAACAGTTCTTCATCAGGCGTTTCTTTATTGTTGAGAAGCTTTATCAGATTATTAAATGAAGCTACAACATTTTTTTTTGAACCATCAGCATCATTATTTTTAAATTGTGCTTCTCCAAACAGCTCAAATGCTATCTTTCTACACCTGCTACCCTCATCAGTAAATTTACCACCATCACTTTGATTATGAAGTCCATCTCTGATAGTCTCAAGTTTTTTAATCCATTGTTCAGTGTTCGGCACCTTTGTAAAATTTAACTTTAATAAACAATAGTACTAAAATTTGCCTTTGTCAAGAAAAATATCTTGACAAAACTCCAAAACTCTTCCGATGCAAAGGAAAAAATATGAACGCATTCACATTTGTCCCTTCGTGCAAAAATTCACTCACGCTGCTTTCAATTTTAACGAACAATTATAGTACTCAAGAAGTTCAGATTCAGGAAGCACTTTTTAAAAAAGAAACTGCGGTAAAATTCATCGAGCGAATGGCAAAATCCAAGGCGGATATTGAATTCGATGGCGATGTTCTTGCCTGCCATAAGGCGGTTTTCGTTGGAAGAAGACTTGTGAAGACACCCGAAAACGAAGAGGAAATTCGCAAAATCCTCACACTAT
>CAMAVG010000048.1 GCA_945861605.1 Rickettsia typhi | reverse complement strand
ATCTTCTGCTATTAAAAATTTATTTTTTTCTAATTTTTGTGAAAATTGTTCGTAGTATAGAAATTTTATTTCCGAATTTTCGGGAAATGTCAGCCCGTTTTCTTCGGGTTCTTCGATTTGAGAAATATCAAACTTCACAACTGAAACTGCGTTTTGCGTGGGCAAGTTTGCACAAATTCTTTCGATCTCAAGAATTTTTCCACTGTTAGTTGTCGCAAAGTGAATTTCCATCGTTTCATTAATTTATAGTGTTGAAAGAAATTGTGAGTGCTGGATTTTGAAATGTCAAATGAAAATTGGGGGAATTTCAAAGTATGGATAAAAATAATCCTTGACATTTTTTTTCACTTTCGCAAAAGGTGGGAAAAGATTTTTTGAAAAAACAATGAACATACATGAATATCAAGCAAAAGTTCTCCTTCAAGAATTTGGCGTTCCGGTTCCGGTTGGCTATCCTGCACACACAGTTCAAGAAGCCGTTGCAAATGCAAAAAGATTACACACCGAAGGATATTCCGTTTTCGTTGTTAAGGCACAAATTCATGCGGGTGGTCGTGGAAAAGCGGGTGGTGTAAAAGTTGTAAAAACCGTTGATGCCGTTGAGACTGAATCAAGGAATTTGCTTGGGAAAATTTTGGTTACGCATCAAACTGGGGCTGAAGGTCGTGAAGTTAAAAGGCTATACATCGAGTCCGGTTCAAACATTGAACGCGAATATTACCTTTCCGCAGTTGTTGATAGAGCAACCTCCGCAGTAACATTCATCGCTTCAAAAGAAGGCGGTGTTGAAATTGAAGAAATTGCAATTCACAGCCCTGAGAAAATCATCAAAGTTTCCGTTGATATCGCAACCGGCGTTCAAGGATACCACATTCGCAACCTTGCGTTTGGAATTGGTCTTGAGGCTGATATCAAGCAATTTGGTAAAATTGTTGAAGGCGTATACAAAGCAGTAATTGCAAAAGATGCTTCCCAAATTGAAATCAACCCTTTAGTTCGCACAAAAGAAGGAGTTTTGATCGCACTTGATGCAAAAATTAATTTTGATGACAACGCACTTTTCCGTCGCCCTGATGTTATGGATCTTCGCGATACAAACGAAGAAGAACCTTCAGAAATCGAAGCTTCAAACTACGGTCTTTCATATGTAAAAATGAACGGTTCAATTGGTTGTATGGTGAATGGTGCCGGTCTTGCAATGGCAACGATGGATATCATCAAACTTTATGGCAAAGAACCCGCTAACTTCCTTGATGTTGGTGGCGGTGCTACAAAAGAAAAAGTAACGGCTGCATTCAAAATTATCCTTTCAGATCCTTCCGTTAAAGCGATTTTGGTGAACATTTTCGGCGGAATTATGCGTTGTGATATCATCGCCGAAGGAATTATTGAGGCAGCTAAAACGACTTCAATCAAAGTTCCACTTGTTGTTCGTTTAGAGGGAACAAACGTTGAAAAAGGTAAGGAAATCCTCGCGAATTCAGGTCTGGCAATTATCACTGCGGATAACCTCGAAGACGCAGCGCAAAAAGTTACACAAATTGCATAATTTATTTGTCTAATTATGACAACTAAACCCAAACAAAAGCAAGTAATTCTCCCAGAGGCTTACTTGCCAAGCGAATCCGAGCCATACATGAATGAATTTCAAATTGAATTCTTTCGTAATAAGTTGTATAACACCCGCCAAACTCTTCAAGAGGAATGGGAAAATCTCAACGACGAAATCCATTCAAGCGGCAACACGGACTCCGAACTATCGGACAAAGCCTCCCACGAAATCATTCTGTTTTCAAGCATAAAACGCCTGTCATCAATTCAAAATTCCATCAATGAAATCGACGATTCTATCGAAACAATGGACAAAAGAAAGTACGGATTTTGCAAGAAAACCGGTCAAAAAATTGGGATAAATCGCCTTTTGGCAAGCCCTGAAGCGAAATTTTGCGTTGAAACACAGGAATTCTTTGAAGAGCAAGTTGGATGAAAAAAGTAACAGTTTTACTAATTGGATCGGGCGGTCGCGAATCCGCATTTCTCAACAAAATTTTGCAATCACCATTGCTTGAAAAGTGCTTTTTCTGCGGGATCGATCAACTTTTCGAAAATCCCAAACTGGAAATCGTCAAAATTGATACATTGAATAATCGCGAAGTTATCGATTTCTGCAAAAAAAACGCAGTTGATTTCGTAATCCCCTGCCCTGAAATCCCACTTTGCAATGGAATTGTGGACGCATTAAGCGAGGCTGGGATTGAATCCTTTGGACCAAACAAAGCCGCAAGCCAGCTTGAGGGCTCAAAAATTTTCATGAAAGATATTCTGCAAAAAGCAGGCGTGCCAACGGCGAAATATTGTGCATTCACAAGCGACGAATTTACGCAAGCGTGTGAATTTTTGGGCGAATTTTCTGGCAAAATCGTGATAAAAACCGACGGTCTTGCCGCCGGAAAAGGCGTCTACATTTGCGAAAATCAGGCAGATGCAACCCAAGTTTTGCGTGAATTTTTCGAAGGAAAGTTTGGAAATGCCAGCAAAAAAGTAATAATCGAGGAGTTTTTCGACGGCCCGGAAGTGAGTGTTTTCGCATTTTGCGATGGAAAAACCGCAATTCCATTCTTTCACGCGTGTGATTACAAGAAAGTTTTTGACGGAAATATCGGGCTAAACACTGGTGGAATGGGCTCTTTTGCTCCATCATTTTTGGGGAAATCCGAATTCAAAACCATCGTGCAAACGCATTTCAATGCCACACTTTTGGAGCTCTCAAAACGCGGAATTTCCTTTACCGGCGTGCTTTTTGGCGGGTTGATAATCACAAAAAACGGTGCAAAATTTCTTGAATACAATGTGCGAATGGGCGACCCTGAAACCCAAAGTATTTTGCCACTTTTGAAGTCGGATTTGCTCGAAATTTTACTCAAATCTTCAAGGGGTCAGCTGGTTGAAGGCGATATTGAATTCGAGGAAAAAGCGTGCGTTACCATTGTTTTGACATCTGGCGGATACCCACTCGAATTTGAAAAAAACAAGGAAATAACTGGCGTTGATGGCATTTCCTGCCTTGCATTTCCCGCGGGATTACAGAAAATTGATGGCAAATTCGTGACATCGGGCGGCAGGGTTTTGTCCATTTCGGCAGTTGGAAATTCAATTGCAGAAGCGCGCGACGAGGCATACAAAAATGTGAAAAAAATCGCGTTTGAAGGCGTGCATTTCCGCAAAGATATTGGAAATATATGAAAAAACAGGGGAAAATCACGCTGGATATCAACAATCAAATTATTTTTCGAAAATTCCCAAAATTTAAAGAAATTCTTGTCATTTCCGCCGAAATTTCCCTCAAAATCGCAAAAAAATCGCAAAAATTCAAAAATGGATGCACAATTTCCCTGCTTTTATGCGATGAAACTGAAATTCTTCGCCTAAATAATGAGTTTCGCGCAAAAAACTATGTCACAAATGTGCTTTCGTTTGAAGATGGCGACGAAATTGACGGAATTCTCCACCTTGGCGACCTCGCAATTTGCATTCCAAAGGTGAAATCAGAGGCAAAACTTCAAAAAAAGACCTTCAAAACCCACTTTATACACCTTTTTGTGCATGGAATTCTGCATTTACTTGGTTTTGACCACGAAATCGAACAGGAACGCATCGAAATGGAGGAATTGGAGGACAGGATTCTCGAAGAAATTGCTAAACTTGATGCGTAATTTCCTTGCTTTTTTGAAAGAAAACCTTATTTCATGACGAAGTATTATCATATTTATGTCAATTATATCGTATCGAGTTCAAAAAATGAAGCCGTCCCCAACATTGGCGGTGACTGCAAAAGCAAACGAATTGAAGGCTCAGGGCAAAAAAATTATCAGCCTTTCTGTTGGCGAACCCGACTTTGACACCCCAATTCAAGCAAAACAAGGCGGAATTGACGCAATCAACGCCGGAAAAACCAAGTACACGGCAGTTGATGGCACACCGGAGCTTAAAAAAGCCATAATCGCGAAGTTCAAAAATGAAAATGAAATTGAATACGAGGCATCAGAAATCACGGTTGGATGCGGTGCAAAACATGTGCTTTTCAACGCATTTTTGGCAACAATTAACGAAGGTGATGAGGTTATAATCCCTGCTCCGTATTGGGTTTCTTATCCTGATATGGTCGAGCTATTCGGCGGAAAGGCAGTGATTGTGAAAACAACTTTTGAAAACTCGTTCAAATTGACGGCTGAGGACCTCAAAAATGCTATAACACCACGCACAAAATGGGTGATTTTGAACTCGCCTTCGAACCCAACCGGCGAAGTCTACACCAAGGAAGAGCTTATCGCAATTGGAAATGTTGTCGAAAAAAACCCGCATGTCTATGTTATGAGCGACGACATCTACGAACACCTTGTTTTTGGCGTGAAATTTTACACTCTTGCACAACTTTTCCCGAATTTGCAACACAGAATTTTAACGGTGAACGGCGTTTCAAAATCTTATGCTATGACAGGCTGGCGAATTGGTTTTGCCGGAATTAAAGACAAGGCGATCATAAAAGCCATCGCAAATGTTCAGTCGCAATCAACCACAAACCCTGCTTCAATAAGCCAAGAAGCCGCACGCTTTGCACTTGAAATGGGCGATTCATTCCGCCGTGAAACAGTCCCAGTTTTTGAAAAACGCAGGAATTATGTGTTTGACCGCCTGACGAAAATCAATGGAGTTGAAGCAAAATTGCCGTCCGGTGCGTTTTATGTCTTCTTTTCTGTTGAAAAATTGATTGGCAAAACTGCCGAAAATGGAAAAGTGATGGAATCGTCGGAAATGATAACGGAATATCTGCTTGAAAATGCCGAAGTTGCCTGCGTTCACGGAGAAGCGTTCGGTTTTGCAGGATTTATCCGCATTTCGTATGCGACATCTGAAAGCATTTTGGCAGAAGCGATGGATAGAATTGAGAAATCCTTGGGGAAATTGATATAATTGAGATAAAAGTGGAAACAAATTGAAAAATCTGCTTCCACTTTTGAAGTGTTAGTACACTCTTTTTTTAGGAGGAACCGCCTGCATTTGGTCTGTCAATGGTGTGAGAACGACATCGCGGTAGGAAAATTCGTGCGAGCCATCCTTTTGGATTGTTACCATCGTGTGTTTCATCCAGTTGATATCGTCGCGGTCTTGGAAATCATCGCGAGCTTGTGCCCCACGAGACTCCTTCCTGTTGTGTGCGGATTTTATCGTTGCAATTGCTTGGAAAAGCAGGTTGTGGAGTTCAAACGCCTCGACAAGATCCGTGTTCCAAATAAGCGAGCGATCGCGAACGGCAATGTCATCGAACATTTTGAAAATGTCTTCCATTTTTTTGATGCCGATCTCGAGGGAATCGTTCGTTCTGAAAACCGCCGCGTGTTTTTGCATAACTTCTTGCATTGCTTTGCGGATTTCGGCGATTGTGTATTTACCGTCTGCTTTGCGGATTGAATCGAAGCGTGCGATTGCTTCGTCGATTTTATTTTGTGGGATATGCTCGACGGTTCGTGTGTCGTTTCTAAGCATTTCTGTTGCGCGAATTGCAGCAGCGCGACCGAAAACGACGAGATCAAGCAGTGAGTTGGAGCCCAAGCGGTTTGCACCGTGAACTGAAACGCACGCAGCTTCGCCGATTGCCATCAAGCCTTTTACTTTTTCGAGTTTTCCATCTTTCACTTGCACAACTTCGCCGTGAATATTCGTTGGAATTCCGCCCATGTTGTAGTGAACTGTTGGCAGGATTGGGATTGGCTCCTTGTTGACATCCACGCCTGCGAAGATTTTTGCCGATTCTGAAATCCCGGGAAGGCGTTCGTGGAGGGTTTGTTTATCAATGTGATGCAAAACGAGGTGGACATGGTCTTTGTTCGCGCCACAACCTCTTCCCTCGTTGATTTCAACCGTAATTGCACGGGCAACGACATCGCGGGAGGCTAAATCTTTAACTTTTGGAGCATATTTTTCCATGAAACGCTCGCCATTTGCGTTGATTAAGTATCCGCCCTCGCCCCTTGCACCTTCTGTTATTAAGCAACCTGAACCATAAATTCCTGTTGGGTGAAATTGTACGAATTCCATATCCTGCATTTGGAAACCGTGGCGTGCGAACATGCCGCCGCCGTCCCCTGTACAAGTGTGAGCAGATGTGCATGATGAGTACGCGCGTCCGTATCCACCAGTGGCAAGGACTACGATTTTTGCCTCAAAAACATGAATTTCGCCGGTTGATAAATCCCAAGCAACGCAACCAACGCATTCTTTTGCATCGTTGAAGATTAAGTCCGTTGTGAAGTATTCAATGAAGAATTTTGCGTTATGTTTCATTGATTGTTGGTAAAGCGTGTGAAGAATTGCGTGACCGGTACGATCCGCAGCGGCACAAGTTCTTTGTGCGGGCTTGCCTTCGCCGTATTCAGTCGTCATTCCACCAAATGGGCGTTGGTAGATTTCTCCTTTTTCGTTTCTTGAAAACGGTACGCCGTAGTGTTCAAGTTCAATAATTGCCTGCGGTGCGGTTTTGCACATGTATTCAATTGCGTCTTGGTCTCCAAGCCAGTCAGAACCTTTGATTGTATCAAAAGCGTGCCAACGCCAGTCGTCCTCACCCATGTTTCCAAGGGCGGCGGAAATTCCACCTTGTGCCGCAACTGTGTGTGAGCGAGTTGGGAAAACTTTGGAAATACAGGCAACATTGAGGCCTTTTTCCGCCATGCCAAATGTCGCACGAAGACCGGCACCGCCAGCGCCAACGACGATAACATCAAAGGAATGTTTGTGAATTTTGTAGTTTTTTGTGTGAGATTGCTCCGCCATTTTTTTTGAAAAAAACATATAATCGACTATTATTTGTGCGTTTTATATGTCAAGATTTTTTATTTTGAACTGATGGTTTTGGGGGTTGCACCTCAAGTTTTTGGTGAGGTGCGGATGGTTTTTTAGTTTCCGGCGGCAGCAGCGGCTTCGGCTTCTTTTTTGGCTTTTGCGGCAGCGTCTTTTTTAGCTTTTGCGATGGCTTTTGCGGCGTCGGCTTTTTCTTGTGCGATTTTTTTGCGTTCTTTTTTGGAGACGCTGATTAGGAGGGTT
>CAMAVG010000047.1 GCA_945861605.1 Rickettsia typhi | reverse complement strand
AATTTAGCAGCAGCAGCAGCATCATCATCAAATTTAGGAGCATTCTTTCTTAATGACACATTAGGCTGAGCCATAAGATAGCTTATAAGTGCCTTAACTTGAGCTGGGTCTAGGTGTTGCAAATTCTCTTTTATCAATTTTCTTGCTTTTACATCAATATTGCCTGTTGGTTGTGTTTGCATATTCCTCCTCAATTAAATATTAATGTAACAACATTATACCATTGTTTTTAATTTTGCAAGAAAATTCTGCAAAATATTGAAAATATTTAACAAGTGCTTGATTTTTTTAAGAATCGTTTGAATAGAGTTGATGGATATTCACACTGAAATAACGGTAATTTAATAAAATATATATGAAAAAAATGATTACAATAAGCATAATATGTGCAACAATTGGCTTTGGATTCTTGCTTTTTGGAAGCTATGTAAGTGCGTATAACTATGGCAATAGAATGGATAATCAAATAAAAAGCCAATATACAAATATGGAAAATGTGTTATCGCAATATTCACAAAAAATTGGAGAAATGGTTCAAGTGCCAACAATGTATAAGGATGATTTAAAAGAAATTGTGAACGCAAGTATGCAAGGAAGATATGGTAAGGATGGCAGTAAGGCGATTTTTCAATTCTTAAAAGAAAGCAATCCAACGCTTGATTCCTCTGTGTATAAAAAAATACAAGAAAGTATTGAAGCTGGGCGTAATGATTTTGAAATTGAAAATAAAAAGCTTATTGATATCAAAAATGAATACAACACTTCAATTGGTTCGTTTTATTTTGGAACTTTACTAAAAATTGCAGGATTCCCAAGAATTGACTTAGAAAAGTATCAACCAATATCAAATTCTTATGCAAAAGAAACATTTGAGGTTGGATATGAAAAAACACCAATGAAGTTGAGGTAATTATGCATATCTTCCTGTTAATCGTTGGGTTGTTGGCGTTATCAATATTTGCAACTAAATTAATTTGGAAACATGAAATAACATTAAGTGAAATGTTTATACAATTTGCTGCCTTGGTATTGTTGCTTTTGGTGTTTTGGATTATTTCATTTCATTCAAAAGTTTCAGATGTTGAAATACTCAATGGCGAAGTATTAAAAAAAGAGGTTAATACCATACACTGTCGCCATTCTTATCCTTGTAATTGCCATACAACTTGTTCGGGAAGTGGGAAAGGTAGGAGCTGTTTTAGACATTGTAGCACTTGCTATTCGCACGCATTTGATTTGGAATATGAAATAATGTCAAACATTGGGAACTATTACATCAATACAATTGATTCACAGGGGTTAATTGCTCCATCACGATATACTTTAGTGAACATAGGCGATCCAGTATCAAAGTCACACAATTATACAAATTATATCAAAGGTTCAAATACTTCTTTGTTTGCAAGTAAAATTACATTAAGCAAAGAAGAAATTAAACAACTTCCAAAATATCCAAGCAATGTATATGATTATTACAATATTGATAGAATCATTGACTTAACAGGAATGCTACATAAAGAAGATTTGACCATGTACAATGGAATGCTATCGGATAAATTAAAAAAAGTTGGCTTCATAAAACAAGCAAATGTTGTGATGGTTCTAACAAATAAAAATGAGGTTTTCGCATTAAAATTGCTTGATTACTGGTATGGTGGCAAAAAAAATGATATAGTTGTCATCATTGGAATTGACGGAAATAAACACATTCAATATACAAGGGTTCACTCGTGGTCTCTTCATTCAATTGTTGACATAAAAATCCGTAATAATATATCAGAAATGCAAGTATTGGATGTTAATTCGGCAATTGACATAATAATTGAAGAAATAAATCAAGATTATGTGCGTAGGTCATTTAAAGAATTTGAATATCTAAAGTGGCGAATTCTACCATCAATATTAAGCTTATTTGCATTTACTGGACTGCTCATTTTGATTTCAGGTTTTATTGGGTGGAGATTTTCAAAAAATAATATCAAGGCTCTTGACTAGCTAAGCGGATTTTTTCTTGCAAATTCGTTTTAAAATACAAGCAAACAAAACCACGCATATGAATTTAATCCCAGCAATTTTCTTCGGTCACGGTTCGCCAATGAATGCGATAAAAAGAAATCCAAAGTAAGACCTGTCGTGATTGCTTGGCTCAAGTTTGAAATGCTCCGCATAATTGCCGATCGCCGCTTCGCTCTGGTTCAAGTCCTTTCAACCGCACCAGTGTTTGTGAATTTAATTGAAGTGTAGTTTTCCACTTTGCCTGTGAAAATTTCGAAATCTCGCTTTCCTTTGATTAATTTAAGGGTTTCAATCTGGCTTTCTTCAAATTTCACACCGCAATAAATTGCTTTTATTTTTAAGCCAATTTCACTGTATGGAATGTTTATTCCTTTGAAGTTTGTGTTTGTGTGATGCATGCGTGTCTGTATTCTGTATTCATTTTCGTAATTCCAGCATTTTGCTTTGTTGCTCTTAAAAATATCTTCTCCTTTGCCGAAAAAGCTCAGTACTGAAGGTGAGTATGCAGTTTTTTGATTTTCATACTTGATTTGATATGATACACTATTACGATGTATATCACCTATCAAAGTATACTCACACTCATACTCAACACAAATCCCTTTGTGGGAATCGGCATAATGCGACCACATTAGAATGTTTTGAAGCATTTTTTTGTTGCGATTTGAACCGATTGAAAAACATACATAGCGAGAGCCACCGTCCACATCTAAACCTATGGAGCGATTATGACGAATAGCTTCAAACGGGTCGTTCCAAGTGCTTGGGTGGGAAAAATGCAGTTTTTCTGTTAAAAGCTCATCTTTTGTGTGCTCATTAAACGGGCGAAAGCGGTAGAGCAGCATAAAAAACCATAAATTCTGGTGCCACAAACAGGAATCGAACCCGCGACCTACTATTTACGAAACAGTTGCTCTACCTACTGAGCTATTGTGGCAATTAATTGCAAATAAATTGCGTTTGGGGAATTGTCAAGTGGAAAATTTTGGTACTATTTTTCGCCCTCTTTTGTTGCTTCCTTCACCTCTTTCGCATTTTTTTTGGAAGAAAACCTTTCAATCAGCTTCACAATGCTTGAAAACCCGAAACCTTGGGAGAATATTACAAGTTCACAAAGTCAGTAAAATTAAGAGATGTATAATTTTGTAAATGTTTATATTCTGGATCGTTACCTAGTAGATCAAAAATGTATGACGAGTAAATCGAAACATCAAGCATTGTATTGTCAGGTCTATCAATAATTCTATCAAAAATATCAACGATATATTTGTTTCTAACATCTGACATATCTTCTTTTTCTCTGATTGTATTTCTGAATATCCTTGCGTAATTAACTCTTTCGTGTAATTCGTGGTTACCACCAAGCATCTTTGAAAAGTTATAACTTCCGTTTACCATTACCGTCATATTTCACAATAAAATTAGTTGTAAAAATTGGAGCGGGTGAAGAGATTCGAACTCTCGGCCTCAACCTTGGCAAGGTTGCGCTCTAGCCAGCTGAGCTACACCCGCAGAAAGATTTTTCTAATCTTGAAATAAATTCCAAAACAGGAAACTTTGCGTTTATTTCCTGTTTTAAAGAATTTTATTTGTCAAGCAATTTTTGACTATTTTTTTCCGAGCAATTTCAGAAGAGTTTCGCCCATCAAAGCAGGTGATTCACTCACAGCAATTCCAGCTTCACGCATAGCTTTCAACTTGGATTCAGCATCACCTTTTCCGCCTGAAACGATAGCACCTGCGTGTCCCATTCTTTTACCTTCGGGAGCAGTTCTTCCAGCGATGAAACCAACGGTCGGTTTTTTAATTTTATGGTTTTTGAGGAACTCACAAGCAAGTTCTTCGGCGTCGCCTCCAATTTCGCCAATCATAATAATGGACTCAGTTTCAGGGTCGTTCAAGAAAAGATCGAGGGCATCGATGAATGATGTTCCGGAGATTGGATCGCCACCAATTCCAATACAACTTGATTGCCCAAGCCCTGCTTTTGTTGTTTGGTGAACGGCTTCGTATGTTAAAGTTCCCGATTTTGAAACGATACCAACGGAGCCTCTTTTGTGGATATGCCCTGGCATAATTCCAATTTTGCATTCATCGGGGGTAATAACACCCGGACAGTTTGGACCAACAAGGCGTGAAGTTGAGCGATCCAAAACGGCTTTGACTCTAACCATGTCAATGACAGGAATTCCTTCGGTAATGCAGACGATAAGCTCGATTCCAGCATCAATTGCTTCCAAAATGGCATCAGCGGCGAATGCAGGTGGAACATAAATTACGGAAGCATCGCAGTTTGTAGCAAGTTTTGCTTCTTTAACAGTGTTGAAAACAGGCAAACCGATGTGAGTTGTTCCGCCTTTTCCCGGAGTCACCCCCCCAACCATTTTTGTTCCGTAGGCAATTGCTTGTTCAGAATGAAATGTTCCTTGTGCACCGGTGAAACCTTGGCAGATTACCCGTGTATTTTTATTTACTAATACAGACATTGACTAAAATGAATAATTTTTTCAAGCAAAGTACCGCAAATTTTATTTTGCAAGGAAATTTTATTTGACATTCCCGCTTCCTCATTTCATACTTGGTTGAATATACTCAAAATATGCAAATAACACTGGATACCCTCTCCTTCGTGAAGTTCCTCGAAGAGAAAAAACATTTCACGCATGAACAGGCGGAAACCCTTGTGGAAGCTGCCGTTGATTTTGTTAAATCTGCTGAAAAAGGACTTGCGACGAAGCAGGATATCGCAACAGTAAGAAATGAAATTGCAATGGTTAAACAGGAATTGAAGTTTGAGCTAAAATACGAAATATCATCTGTGAGGCAAGAAATTTATACCACAAAAAAAGATATCATTATTTGGCTTGGAAGTACAATATTTCTTGCAACGGGAATAATTGTTAGTGCAATGGCGTTGATGATTAAGTAATGTTTGAATCCACCATCAACCCTTGAATTTAAAAAAACACGCATTATATATAAGAAAATTGTTTTTTGAAAAATGTCGGAAAAGTCAACAGTACACAAGTTTGATGCCCAAATTGGGAAAGTTCTAAAAATTGTGATTAATTCAATATACACACACCGCGAGATTTTCCTCCGCGAGTTAATCTCAAATGCCTCGGATGCCATATCCAAGTTGAAGTATCAGGCGATTGCAGAGCCATCGTTGCTTGAAGAAGGTTATTTGCCAAAAATCACCGTTGAAATTCAGCAAGAACAACGCAAAATCATCATTTCTGATAACGGCATCGGCATGGATGAAAGCGATATGATCCAAAACCTTGGAACAATTGCGAAATCCGGAACGGAAACCTTTGCAAAAACCCTTGAAGGCGAAAATGCACCAAATGTTGCGGATTTAATCGGTCAATTTGGTGTTGGTTTTTATTCCTCCTTCATGGTTGCGAAAAAAGTTACGGTTATTTCCAAAAAAGCAGGTGAAGACAAGGCTTTTGTGTGGGAATCCGAGGGCGAAGGTGAGTATTCTATCGCAGAAGCGGTGAAATCCGAAACGGGAACGCAAATTATTTTGGAAATAAAACCCGAGGAAGAATTCAACGAATTCATCGATAAATTCCGCGTTGAGCACATCGTGAAATCGTATTCAAACCACATAAGCACCCCAATTTTGATTCAACACGAAACAGGAGAAACCCTTATTGAAAATGAATCTTCGGCAATTTGGTTGAAAAATCCCTCGTCAATTTCAGAGGAACAATACCAAGAAGCCTACAATTCAATTGGTGGAATGCCTTCCGGATATTTTGCGAAAATCCACAGCAAAGTGGAGGGTTCAATGGAATATTGTGCATTGCTTTTCATTCCAAAAACGAAACCTTATGATATCTACAACCCTGCCCGCAAAAATTCGATAAAGCTTTTCGTAAAAAGGGTTTTCATCACAGAAGATTCCACAATTCTCCCCGAACATTTCCGCTTTGTGAAGGGTGTTGTTGATTCCAGCGACCTTCCACTGAATATCTCCCGCGAGACCCTTCAAAACAACAAAGTTCTTGAAAAAATTGGGAAATCTTTGGAGAAAAAGATTATATCCGAACTTGAAAACCACCTGAAAAACGAACGGGATTCCTACGCAAAATTTTGGAACGATTTTGGAAATGTCATTAAAGAAGGGCTTTGCCGTGCCGGTGAATTGAACTTGAAATTGCTGGATATCTGCATTTTTGCAACAACGGATAAAACTCGCCATACAACAGTTGCCGAATATATTTCACGAATGAAACCCGAACAGGATTCAATTTACTACATAACAGCGGAGAGCTACGAAGACGGACTGAACAATTCCCAACTTGAAGCCTGCAAAAAAAACGGCATCGAGGTTCTGGTTCTAACCGATACTGTCGATAACTTCTGGGTGAATGTTATTTCGAATTATCAAGAAAAGCATTTGAAACCGGTGTCCTCGGCAGAATTAACCATTGAAAACAATGAAAATGAGCCTGAAGCAAACGACGATGTCAAAAACGCCCTACTCCTCAATGTTTTCAAAGAAACACTTGGTGTTGCGATTGGTGAAGTGAAAATTTCCAAAAAATTGGTCGAAAGCCCGATTTGCCTTTCACAAGCGGAGGGCGGAATGTCAATTAGAATGGAGCGTTACCTCTTCGAACAGAAACAATTGCCGTTTATGTCGCCAAAAATTTTGGAAGTCAACCCAAAACACCCGATAATCGAGAAACTGTACCAAAAGGCAAAAAAAGAGGAAAATGTCGATAGAGAAATCAACAATCTGTTTGATGTCGCCTGCATAGAAGCGGGGGAGATCTTGCGAAAACCCTCCGCCTTTATTCGCAGAATGTATGAATTGATGGATTAGCGTTGGAATCGTTTTGCTGTCGGCTGATCCATCACACCATCCTTCGTTTCTTCTTGAGGCTCTCTTTGGGAATATAATCTTTTTGTACCACATGTTCCACCTATGTCACCGTTTGATTGAGCTTGAAGTTGAGTGGATAATGCTGATCCTACATATGGGAAGTGGGATTTTGGATCGCTAGTGAGTTGGGGTTTAAGTTTTTCCGTTGAATTGTCTTTGATTTCATATTGAAATTGGGCTTGTTGTGCATCTAT
>CAMAVG010000046.1 GCA_945861605.1 Rickettsia typhi | reverse complement strand
ATTGCGATTAAATCCAAAGCAAAGGTCTTCACATGCAAAGCCACTGCTTCAAACTTTGAGATATCCTGCGAGAAAGTTTTAGACGCACAAACCTTCGAAAACGAAATTGAGCTTACGAAAGAAATTTTTGCAACTTTTGAAGAATGGATTGCAAAGAATCCTACAAACTGGTATTGTTTAACTCATAATCTTTGGAAGGAATAATATGCTTATTAAGAAATATAAAAATATTGTCATTAAAATTGGTTCAAGCACGGTGATATGGCTTAAGGAAAATGGTCTGTTTGAAAACTTCATTTTGGATATATCCTCCGTTATGAAATTTGCACAAGTAACACTGGTAACATCCGGCGCAATTGCAACGGCAAGAACAATTCTTAAAATGCCAAAACCAACTGATGTCTCACAAAAACAGGCACTTTCTTCAATCGGTCAAATACACTTAATGCAAGAATACATTACCGGATTTGCAAAAAATAACATTAAAGTTGGGCAAATTTTATTAACAAAAAACGATATATCCAACACACAATCGCTTTTGAACCTTCATTCAACCCTAAATGCACTGCGTGAAATGAATGCAATCCCAATTTTAAATGAAAACGATGCAATTTCAACAGATGAAATTAAAGTTGGCGATAACGACACCCTCGCCTCCCACATTGCACGGGCAATCAATGCGGATTTACTCATAATCCTCACCGATGTCAACGGCGTTTATGATTCCAACCCAAGCGAAAACCCAAATGCAAACTTGATAACCCAAACAAGTGGAATTCAAGAATTGGAATCGGGCGAAGTTTCGACGGAGTTTGGCTCTGGTGGAATTGAAACAAAAATTCGTGCGGGCAATTTCGCCATTGAAAACGGATTTTCTGCAATAATAACCAATGGAAGGAAGTTGAATTCAATTACAACGATTTCGCAAGGAAATTGCACGATTTTTTGTAAGTAAAATGCAAAGATTAAAACAAATCTTGCTTTTTAAAATTCAATACTTACCATCGAAAAAATGAATTTACCCAAAGAAAATGTTTGAATTTTTGAAGAAAAACAAAAAAATTTCAGTCGGAAAATCTAAAAATACCGTTGCAAAAATTTCGGATTACAACTCCCTTGCATTCATTGAAAAATTAATGCACGATGTCGCAAAATGGAAGTTTATCACATTTGGCACATTGCTTGTGTTAGTGCTATCATTTTTTTGGTACAATGGCGGAAAAGGAAACTCGTTTTATTCTGCGGATTTCATCGCCGAAATTGAAATCGATGGCGTTATTGAAACCGACAAGTTTCGCTCCAAAGCGTTAAAGGAGCTTGCTGAAAACGAAAATTTGAAAGGCGTGTTTTTGAAAATAAATTCCCCAGGCGGAACAATCACCGGCAGTGAAATCCTTTACAAGGAGATCAAAAAACTCTCGAAAAAAGTCCCTGTTTATGCTCTGATCTACGATCTTGGTGCATCAGGCGGTTATATGACGGCACTCGGTGCAACGAAAATTTATTCATACGAAACATCAATCACCGGCTCAATTGGCGTTCTAATGCAAACTCTTCAATTGGAGGAACTCTCCAAAAAAATCGGTGCAAGAGTCAAAGTCTACCGCTCCGTTCCTTTCAAAGCACAACCCGATTCCTTCGAAAAAACAAGCCCTGAAGTTGATTTCTACATGCAGACATCAATCGAAGAAAGCCACAAATTCTTCGCAAACCTTGTTGCAAAAGAAAGAAAACTCACCGCAGATGAAGTCTTCAATGTTGCAAACGGGAAAATCTACATGGGCTCTGAAGCACTTCGTTTGAAATTGATCGATGGTATCTCCGAT
This sequence comes from Rickettsia typhi, assembly GCA_945861605.1. GTDB lineage: Bacteria > Pseudomonadota > Alphaproteobacteria > Rickettsiales > Deianiraeaceae > CAJQOT01. Next base: position 5,495 of record CAMAVG010000046.1, on the reverse strand, counting down.
GAACAAGCCGTGAAATCCGCTTTAATTAAAAAAGTTGGAAAACTTGAATTTGAGGAGGTCTCCCTCAAAGAAGAGGAAGAAGAAAGCTTCGTTTCACAAATAATTGATGACATCCTTAAAAAGAAAAGCAAGGAATCATCAAAATCGCAAGTTATGGCAATAATGAAAATATAATAATTACAAATATGAACAAACCACGCACAAACAACAGAAATTCAAAATACAACTCAAAAGAAGGCGAAAGATCAAGAACTGGCGACAGGGACAGAAAAAACTTCAAAAACGACAGATTCCCCCGCAAAGAAGGTGAAAGATCCGAAAGAACTCACGGAACTGCACCGATTTCAACCCACACAAAAGGAAGGGTTATCAAAAAAGATGTTGTAAAATTCGACATAAAAAAAATTCAATTAAAGGACAGAAGAATCCTTTGTTCATTTGTAATTTTACAAGGAAGCAATTTTGATTCAACAATGGATACTCTTCAGGATATTGCCTCTGAAGACATCGCAAACATCGTGATATCAATCCCAACCGAGTCATTCTCCAGCACTGTGCATTACATCGAAGAAAACTTGCAAGATGTCAAAGAACGCTTCACATTCGCCTCATACACAACCAAAACACGCGAATTTCAAGTGCACAACAATGCCTTCAAAATTGCATCGCAAAAAAATGAAAACGACATATTCTTCGCCACGAACTCTTCAATGATCGCGCGCGAATACTCGATCGAAATTCTTCGCAAATATCTCTCACGCGAAAACTCCGTTGCTGTTATCCCAACCGTTTACAACCAAGCCCTTGAAATCCAAAAGTACTGCCTTCGCTTTCCTTCTGTTATCGCAAAGTTGAAATGCCTTTTGGGTTGTAAAAAAACGACTGCCAAACTTTGCATGATGGAACGCGGTAACGCAGGATATTACAAAATCCACAGAACGGACATCAGCCTTTCCCAGTCGCTTTTCGTAAACAGCTCAATATTCAAAACAATTGGCATGTTCCCAAAATGTCGTGATTCAAACTCCGCATTGTACTCATTCTACAAAAAACTCAGCAAACACGGCACGACGCTTTTCGTTCCAACTGCGAGGTTTATCGAACTTGAACCCCGTAAAACGAAGCGTTGCATTTTTTCGCGAGTGTATTATTTTTTAAAAAATGTATTTTAACTCAACCGCACTTCAGAAGAAATATTCCAAAGAAGTCACAAAACTGAAAGAATATGATTCAAGGATATTCCTTATTGGAATGATGGGAAGCGGAAAAAGCACAATCGGAAAACTTCTTTCACAGCTTTCTGGCAAGAAATTCATTGAAATGGACGAAACAATTGAATCGGAATCCGAAATTTCTATCAAAGAAATGTTTGCAATCCACGGTGAGACATTCTTTCGCGAGAAAGAAAAGGATTTACTCAACGCAATTTGTCAGAATCCGGAAAACAACAATGCAATAATTTCCTGCGGTGGAGGCGTTTTCACAAACGATGCAAACATCGCAACTATTGCATCATCAGGAATTTCGATATTCCTCAATGCAAATTCACGAATCCTAGAAGAGAGACTCAAAAACGATTCAAAGCGTCCGCTAATCAATGCACCGCAATCAATTGGAAAACTTCTTTCGCAGCGAATCCCATTCTACACGCAAGCAAATATTATGGTGGATCTACAATCCCACAACTTGGAGGAAAGCACTTCAAAGACCCTAGACGAGATTTATAAATATCTTCCGTGATACACCCATCGAATATTGAATCAAAAATTCGAATTTTTTCTTATGTCGGGCTAATTGCCATTATCATTCTAATACTTCGCATAATATTCATCGATTCCCTTGGCATGTACGAATACTGGACGCGTCACAATATTCCAAGCAAAAATCTCATGATGCGTCACAATATTGTTGACCGCAACGGAAACATTCTTGCAATAAGCGTTCCCGCTTACGAATTCCACATAAACCCCGCTTTCATCATTAACATTGATGTTGTTATCAAAAAAATTCGCGATATCTTCCCCGAGCTTGACGAAGCAAAGCTTTACGAACGCCTTAAGGGGGAATCTAACGGCTGGTTCTTGATAAAAAATAATATTACGCCCGCACAAAAGCAAAAAATCATTGAGAAAGGCATCGAAGGAGCATTCTTTCGCGAATACTACACGCGATTCTACCCCTATGGCAACACATTTTCACATATTGTTGGGTATACATCAAAAATCAACGAAAATGAAGAAGGTGTTAAGGGTTCTGAAAAGCAGTTTAATCAAATTTTGATGAAACAAGAAGTTCAGCTTTCGCTCGATGCCATGGTTCAAAGCATTGTTCGGGAAAATCTGCTCAAGACTCTTGAAAAATTCGAGGCAAAAGGCGCAATGGCAATAATTATTGATATCGAAACGAGGGAAATCATTGCATCGGTTTCATTGCCGGATTTCAACCCAAATGGTAAATATGATCCAAACTCCCCTTCGCATATCAACCAACCATTTTCATCGGTTTTCAATCTTGGCTCGGTCTTCAAGGTTTTCACAATTTCACTTGGACTGCAAAACGGATTCAAGCCAACTCAAATATTTCACCTCCCCTTGTCAATCCCAGTCAACAAGGATTTCTCCGTCAAGGATGACCATCGCTCGCGAGATGAAATGACATTGGAAGAAATTCTTGCGTTTTCCTCAAATGTCGGTGTCGCATTCGTTGTACAAAAAGTAGGCTTCGAAAAGCAAAGGCAATTCTACGAGGACATCAAAATGTTCACAAAGCCAATCGTCGAACTTCCAAACGGGGAAATCGCAAAACCGATTTTCAAAAAAGGCAAATGGCGTGACGACATGCACTACACACTTTCATACGGATACGGCGTCTCAATTTCACCGGCACACTTCATTCAAATGGCAGGGGGACTTTCATACGACGGAAAAATCACAAACCTGACAATCCTTAAGGGCGGAAATGATAAAAACAAAAGCAATGAAAAGCAAATCCTCAACAGCCAAAACATTCTTGATCTCCAGCAAATGCTTCGTTCCGTTGTGCAAATTGGAACAGCAAGAAGGGCGACAATCAACGGGTATTCCGTCTGCGGGAAAACTGGGACATCGGAGAAATACGATGCTGCCGCAAGGGGGTGGTCTGACAGAAAAAAATTCCTATCATTCTTCAGCGTATTCCCGTGCCAAGTTCCAAAATATGCAATGTATATCGCACTCGATGAACCATCGACATCAAACGCCGCATTCTTGCAAGCAAGTAACACCGTTGTTCAAACATCGTCGGATATCATCAAAGTCGTTGCACCAATTCTTGATATCAAACCTGATAACATCCCCGAAATCAAACCTGAAGTTACGCCAGAAACTCCACCTGCTGAAGAATCTCTGCCTGTGGGAAATTCGCAAACCAAACAACAAAAGCCCTAACATTGACACCATAAATTTGCGAAATTGCTTTAATATAACTTTCCAATTGAAGCTGGATTTCATTCGTTAGGAAGCATTTTTGTGTTTTGTAGTCAATAATCACGATTTCATTTTTGCAAAAATACAAGGCATCAATTCTAAGAAACTTCCCGTTGAATGTAATTTCGTGCTCTTTGCGAATTTCAATCGGTTGGAATTTTTCCTGCAAAATTGCATCAATACTTTGCACCTTATGCTTCAATTCTGTGAAAATATCCTCAAATTCAACGCTAAAAGCTTCCGAAACATCGTAAAACTGAAGGAAATCTTCAAATTGCAATTCATTGTGGCTTTTTTCAAAAAGTGCGTGAACAAATGTGCCAAATTTCTCACCAATGTTCACTTCCTCGCCTTCGTTTGAAGAATTTTGCACTTCGATGCTCTCAAGCCTCAGAACTTCAACCTGCGTTTGCGGTAAAACTTCGATATCATTCAAGTTGCTTGATTGCTCGTATGTCGTTTTTGTGAAGAATCCATCGGTTGATTGTTCGACTGTACTCGAATTTAGTGCCTGTAATGAATTTTGTAACAGCGAGCAAAAGGATTCGACTCTTTCAAAGTGTGCAAACGATGCGATGCAGCAAAATCCAAATGCCGAACGAGAAATCGCGACATAATTCAGTCTTTCATCTTCATTTTTGTCTTTTTCATGTTGGATATCAAGGATTTCCTGCATTTTTTGCCCTCGTTTTTTTTGCGATGAATTATGTAGAATAACGCCGGATCGCACTGAAAGTGTTTGAGGTCTTGCAGCATTTCCATGTGCTTCAATGTAAATCACAATTGGGTATTCAAGACCCTTTGACGCGTGAACTGTTGTGCATGTAATGCAATTGTTTGATGGAGTTTTCATCGTATGCTTTGCCTTTGATTCCTCAAATTCTTGAATGAATGATATTGGGGAATATTGTTGCACGCTTGAGGATTTTTCAATAAAGCTTTCAAGAATTTTTTGCTCCTGCGCTGAATATTTGTTTGAAAATTCGGTGAAAATTCGTTTGAAGAATATGTAAATTCCTCCAGTGTGTAGGATCTCACGAAACTTTCCCACAAATTCACGCACAATTGGGAATTTTTCAAGAATCTCTTCGCATGGAGTCGTTTGTGTGAATTCTTTTTCAAAATCGGCTTCATTGATGTTAAAAATCGGGCTTTTCAACAGTGCGTAAATTGAAAGGCTATCCTCTTCAACAATGCACAACTTCATACAAGCGATGAAATCCAGAACGCAAAACGATTGCTTGTAATCGATTTTATCGTTAAAAGAAACGGGAATTTTTGCCTGAAAGAACTGTTCTTTAAGTGCGTCGATTACCTTTGGCGTCCTTTTTTTGAGCAAAATCGCAAAATCGCTTGGTTCAAGAATTTTGTTTTTGAATTTCGCGTGGAAAATTCGCTTTCCAATTAGCGATTTCACCATTTCGACCGCTTTTTTTGCAATTTCAAGCTCTTCCTCTTCAATTTTTTGATTCACGCGCACAAGCTCGACAAAACCATCGTTGTTTTCAAAATTTGAAATGTGTGGGTGCTCGTTGTTGAGAAACGACAAATTGTTAATGACATCAAGAACGGGCTTTGTTGTTCGAAATGACTTTGTCAGAAAATCTTTTTCCAAAATGTGGGAATATTTTGTGTGGACTTCCTCCATAATTGTTGATTTCGCCCCTTGGAATGAATAAATTGTCTGTTTGGTATCGCCAACTATAAAAAGCGAAGAATCAACCATTCCCGATGCCACACTTTCTTCAATAAACGGAAAAAGAACGCTCCATTGTTGTTCATTGGTATCCTGTGCTTCATCAACCAAAATGTGCGAAAACTTGCTGCCAAATTTGAAAATTGCGAAATCTTTAAGTTCGTCATCTTGTAAAATTTGCAGTGCCTTGTGAATAAGATCGTTGAATGTGTATTTCCTGAGTTTGCGTTTGGTTTTTTCAATTTCGTCGATAACATCGCCTGCAATTTCATTGAGTGCATAGCACAATTCAAATGTTGAAATATCCTTCATGCTTTCTTGTTTTTCCTTAAGAA
>CAMAVG010000045.1 GCA_945861605.1 Rickettsia typhi | reverse complement strand
CAATCTCGTCAAAGACGGAACTTATGATGTCACGCTTAAAGCGAAGGATTGGTCTTTTGAAATGGACAGAGTGAAATATTTGGTCGCAAATGATGTTTCATCAAGGAATCTTACACCTCAATTCGATTCGCAAGCACAAATGCAAAGTTTTGTGAGTGCACTATCTGGGCAAAGTGCGAGTGGTTTTGAAATGAGTGTTGGTTACAAATTCCGCATGTTCAAAAGTGCGTTTTATGCTGCCCCACAACTGGATATCTCAATGTTCAGAAACAGTAGTTCGGAAATTTCTGGAAAAAATCCAACAAAAGCAGATGATAAAAACACCTACACTTATGGCAACCTTGATTCCTCATACGCTGGAAGTCTTGTTGCAAAAATTGGTTTTGAAAATAAACTAAACCTTGGTTTCGTTAGAACGCCGTTTAGTATTTACGGTTTTGGTGGTGGAACATCAGGGCTGACGACATACCGCAGTGCGAATTCGCAATCGTTTGGTTTTAAATATGGCTTTGGTGCGGAAATTTTCGTTTCAAAGAAATTGGCACTTTTTGGTGAAATGTTCTGGGTGAACTTCATGAAACAAACTGTTAACTACGCCACCACGGGAAGTTATGATTTCGCAAATCGGTCATCAAGCACATACAACCCATCAGATACCGTTCCACAGTATATCAACTCACAGCTTGGAACAACAGTGACGCTTGATAACTCGCAGTATGGTGTTGATACCAAAAATATTGCAATAAAATACGCGAATTTGAATCAGGTTATTGATGTCAATTCAATTAAATACACGACGGCGGAAAAATTTTCAAATCAATCTTCAATTCAGGGAATGAAATTCGGTTTGACATACTATGTTGAATAAAGCGAGGTTTTTCTGTTGAAAGGAAAACCTCAAAACCCCTTAACTAGCTTTCAGTAAGTGTCACAGACGACTTACGCTGCAACCGCAATGCGGTGTGCAACTTTTTCAGCAACAGCTTTTACAGCTTTGTTGCAAAGTTTAGAAAGACCAGCTTTTAATGAAACAAGTTTGTTGCCATTTAAAAAGTTGTGGATTTACACTTGCCTTGCGGGTAAAGTTAATACAGTTTCCAATTCATGTCGAGCCTATTCGCCCCCAAATTAACAAAAATGGTGGAGGCGTCGGGATTCGCACCCGAGTCCAAAAATTTCCCCATACAACGGTCTTATTACCATAGAACAATCGCTTGTTCACCACAAATGTAATTCGAAAATTCGATTTGTCAAGGACATTTTTCCATTCACGATGCTAAATATTCTTGACAAACAAAATTAATTGATTACTTTTTCAAAACTTAAATTTAGGAATGTCCTCCGAAACGAAATTTGATGCGTATTCCGATACCAGATTTTCGAAGAATTTCATGATAATGTCCACATTGGCATTAGTTGTGTTATCGGTTGTGAGTTACATCTCGTGGTCACTTCTTGTAATAATGATATCAGGAATTGACAGATATTCCGCATCATTGACGGATGGTTTCCAACAACATTGCCTGTTTTTATTTACATCATTCAAAGCATATTGGGCGTTTTATATCGAATATCATTCGTTGATAAAACTCACGACAAAGGCATTTTTTCTTCCAAAGTTGATTACATTAACTGTCATTCCTTACGGTGTTGTGGCTTGCCTTGCATGGATATTCCGCGTGCAGATTGCGGAAATGCGTCCTTATAAAAAAGGAGAATCCCTCCACGGGGATGCTCACTGGGCGACATCAAAGGAAATTAATAAAGCGGGATTATTCCACAAAGAAGGGCTTTTGATGGGTCAATACAAAAGCGGGACATACTTCATCGCGAAGGATTACCAACACGTACTATTATTCGCACCGACAGGTTCCGGTAAGGGTGTTGGGTTTGTAATTCCGAATCTTCTGTTTTGGAAGGAATCGGTTTTTGTCCATGATATCAAACTTGAAAACCTTATGCTGACAAGCGGTTACAGGGAAAAAGTTCTGAAGCAGAAGGTCTACGCTTGGGTTCCTGCGGCTTCAAATGGGCTTTCGCATTGTTATAACCCGCTGGATTGGATCTCCGCAAATGCTGGGCAAATGGTCGATGATGTTCAGAAAATCACGAGTATCCTGATTGAAAAACAGGAATTCTGGGAAAATGAGGCGAGGGCGTTAATCACGGGTGTAATTTTGTTTTTGATAGCCGACGACACCAAACCAACGACATTCGGCGAAGTTGTGAGAACACTCAGAAGTGATGACACGGCACACATGCTTGCTTCAGGACTTGATGTCTTTGGCGATAGAATCCACCCCGTTGGTTACATGAACCTTGCGGCGTTTTTGCAAAAGGCGGATAAAGAACGCTCGGGTGTTGTTTCGACGGCGAACTCAAAACTTGACCTTTGGTCGAACCCAATTATTGATAAAACAACCTCCAGAAGTGATTTCAACATTGAGACATTCAAACATGTTACAACAACGGTTTATGTCGGTCTAACACCCGATAACATTCAGCGTTTGCGTCCTTTGATGTCCATGTTCTACCAACAAGCATCACAGTTCTTGACAAAACACATGCCAACTCCGGACGAAAAATACGGCGTATTATTCATGATGGATGAGTTCCCGACCCTTGGAAAAATGGAACAATTTCTTTCGGGGATTGCATATTTCCGTGGTTATAAAGTGAAGCTTTTCCTTGTTGTTCAGGATACGCAACAGCTCAAAGGAGCATACGAAGACACTGGTATGAACTCGTTCCTTTCGAACTCATCGTACCGTGTAACATACGCTGCCAACAACATTGAAACGGCAAAGTTGATTTCTGAGCTTGTGGGGAATAAAACCGTGGCTTCGGAATCGATGAATAAGCCGAAATACTTCGATATGAACCCAACTTCGCGGTCGCTTTCTCTTTCAAAAGCACAAAGGGCGTTGCTTTTACCACAGGAAATTTTGCAAATGGACAAAAAATGGCAAATTATTTTGATCGAGGCATCCTCCCCAATTAAATGTAGTAAAATTTTCTACTATAAGGATAAATTCTTCACAAGACGCCTTATGAAACAAATCGAGCTTCCAAAACAGGAATTCACAGGCGGTAGAAAGAACGATGACACACTTGCTGGCAAGGTTGATGATGTGAAAATGCTTGCAAACCACCCCGATGCAAAACCGCCTGAAAAACCGAAAGATTCCGCCGCCTAGTTGAGGAAATCCATCGAGACATCAACCGCATTAACGGAGTGAGTCAAGTTCCCGATTGAAATGTAGTCAATATCAAGTTCGCGATAACTCCCAATGTTTGAAAGATTAATTCCGCCGGAAACTTCAATTTTGATTTTGGAATTCTTGCGAATGAAATCACTTGCGTTGGCGATTTCTGGGATCGACATGTTGTCGAGCATAATGATATCAATTTTTGAGGCAATCGCTTCTTCAACTTGGGAAATGTTTTCACACTCGACTTCAATCTGCATAGATAGCTGATTTTTTTTCACAAGGCGAACTGCTTCGGTTATGCTGCCGGCCGCCATTATGTGGTTGTCTTTGATCATAACCATTTGGGCGAGGTTCATTCTGTGGTTGAATCCGCCGCCAATTACTACGGCATATTTTTGAAGTTTTCGTATTAGTGGTACGGTTTTGCGTGTGTCGAGGATTTTGATTTTTGGGTTGTTGAGTACTTGAACGAAGGCGTTCGTTTTTGTTGAAATTGCACTAAGGTGTTGAATAAGGTTCAGGCACGAGCGTTCAACTTGGAGTAATTCCTTGACTGATGCCTTGCCGGATATCACGCTTTCGCCATATTCGATAACGCTTCCGTCCTTTCGGCAGATATCAAGTGAGTATTTTGCCATGACGGATTCAAATGCCTGAACGATGGAATCAACGCCACATAAAACAAATGGTTCGAGGTTTTTCGAGATTATTCGAAAGTTCTGTAATTTATTTTGCACGATGATCGAGTTAGTTGTGACATCGGAAAATGCTTGGTCTTCTTTTAAGATTGCGATGATATCCGCTTTTGTAATGTTCATAAAATGCCGTGAATTTTTTTAGTTGTTTGAATATCTTGCATAACTTGAAAATGCAATTCATTTATGTTGAAAAATTGTTTTTCTTCGCGAATTTTTTCCAAAAACGAAATTTTTGCTTCAATGTTGTAAATATTTTGTGAGAAATTGAAAATATGGGTTTCAAGAAGTGGTGGTGAGGCTTCTGTAAATGTTGGTTTTGTGCCGAAGTTGGATATTGATGGAAAATTTTGCCCGTTAATTTGGGTGGTTGTGGCGTAGACTCCAAACGGTGGGGAGATTTTATTTTCCGGAAAAACCATGTTGGCGGTTGGTGTTTTGAGGGAATTTCCTGCAATTTTTTGCCCGTGAATTATTTCCCCGGTTATGTGGAATGGAATGTTGGAAATGTGTGCGTATTTCAGGAAATCGCCTTTTTCAACGCATTTTTTTAAAAACGAGGACGATATTTTCCCGAAATCATCAGTAATTGGTGGAATTATGTTGGTTTTTATGCCAACATTGGCGATTTCATCAACGCCGTGGCTGCGGTTTTTGCCGAAACGAAAATCGCTTCCAACGGTAATTTGTTCTGTGATTTTTTGAAGATTTTCAAGGAAAACATCGCCGCTAAGGTTCGCAAGTGCGTGGTTGAATTCAAGAATAAGCAGGTTTTTTATGCCAAAATTTTGAAAAATTGCACATTTTTCTGCGTGTGTGTAAATCAGTTTTTCTTGTACTCCGCGTGACCTCCCAAAGAAAATATATGGCAGGGGTTCGAATGTTAAAATGCTCGAATTCTCTTGTGAAATAAGGGTTTCGTGACCTTTATGGATTCCGTCAAATTTGCCAATGCAAAGGTTTTGAGTTTCAATCTTCGGGAAGGTGTTGCAGTCAAACTTGAAAATTTTCATTGTTTGATATGCTTAATTGTGCCAATTATTGCATTCACGGGGCGAACATAAAGCGGCTGCGTGTAAATTTCCGGCTTTTTGAAGAAGAATCGTTCAATTAATTGCCGTGCATTTGGTGTTTGGTTTTGAATTTTCAGATTCTCCAAATGTTTAATTTCGGAAAATTCCTTGTGTGAAATTTCGCCGCCAATGCCGTTTTGAAATTCCTGAATGTAGAAGGTATCCTTGATGGCATTCACTGCGATTGCTTGTTTTTCATCGCTCAAAACGCAGGCTTCAAGTGTTGAAATTCCAAAAAGCGGAATGTTAAATGGGGTGACAAGACCAAGTGCGAAGGCAATTCCAATGCGAATTCCGGTGAATGATCCGGGACCGTGATTAACAATTACCGCTTCAAGATTCTTCACTTTTATGCCATGTTCTGTGAGGATCTCCCGCGTGAAATCCGGCAGAGAATTTGTGTGATTATTGCGTGTTTCGTCAATTTTTTCGTGGAATTTTCCATCAATAAAAAGGCAAATAGAGCACTTGTTGAAGCAGGTTTCAATTGAGAGTATTTTCTGGTTTTGCATATTTATTTTGTATTTTTACCTGCGAGAAATGATAAAAGTATTGATAGACACCATTTAATATTTTCACTTTCTTTATAATATGCAAAATAAAAAAGAACGCCAATTACAATAATAGATGCAACGATTGTTTTAAGATTGTTATGAAGAAAGCTTTCCTTCAATGGTTTGTATGTATTGGGGTTTTTCTCCGACATATCAGTTGAATAATTTACTAATAATACCTTTGTTTGAGCTATGGAGAACATTTTCCATATTTTCTGAAAAATAATTGTAAATCATATCGGCGGGAATTTTAGTGCGAAATTTTTCGGACTGCACTTTAATGATTTGATGCCAAGGCCCACCTTCTTCGTGTGACCAAAATGAAAGTCTACCAGCTGGCAAGTCACCCCATTCTTTTACGGTTTTTTCAAGAATTTTTTTAATATTTTCATCAAGATTAACCTTGTGGTCATTTGGTGTTTTAATAACTTCTGAATTATATTTGTCATATACATTTTTAAAAACAGGACCATAAGGCCAAGCTTCTGGGAGTTCATCAAATTGGTTTGTTTCGTCAATTGCGTCGTTCATTAGTGCAAAGCCGAGGAATAAATAAAGCAATTTTTGAATTTTTGTGCTGTTGAATTCGTATTTGTGTTTCCTACAAAGGGAGACGATATCTTTTGCTAAATCAACGGTGTTCATATTATTTTGACAACAGTTATTTCTGTGATATATTCATTTTCTTTGCCATTGTCAAGAACATTTTGTCAAGCAGATTTTATTTCTTGGTCTGAAACATTGGGTGGAATTTCTCAACAGTGTTTTTGATGTCATCGGCTTTTATGTGTGTGTAAATCTCGGTTGTGGAGATATCGCTGTGACCAAGAAGCGTTTGAAGAAGGCGTAGATCCATACCATTTTGATACAAATGCGTCGCAAATGAGTGCCGAAGTTTATGTGGCGAGAGGCGTTCTGAAAGGTTCACAACATTTGCAACAGTGCGAAGATTCATAAAGACGGATTCTCTGGAGACATGCCCAAGTTTTGCATTCGAACAAAAAACGAACAAATTTTTTTTATTTGGCAGGTATTTCTCGCGAATTTGAAGGTATTTTTCAAGGGCAATTTGTGTTTCTTTATCAAAAAAAACCATGCGTTCTTTATTTCCCTTGCCTGTTACGATGACTTTTTTTCGCACGCTTCCGTTTGAATCCAAGATGTCCGCCATTTGAAGCGTTACACATTCGGAGATTCGAAGTCCGCTTGAATATAAAATGCGAAATATTGCGTTGTTGCGAATGCCTTCCTTCGTGTTTTTTGAGGCTGTATATGCAAACAGTTCGTCAATTTCACCAGTTGTGAGGTAGAACGGCAAATTGAGAGATTTCTTTGGAATTTCGATTTCCAAAATCGGGTTTTGTGATATGGTGTTTTGCTCAACCAAAAATGCAAAAAATGACCGAAAACACGAAATTTTCCTTCGAATGCTTGTTGCTTCTGCAATTTTCACAAATCCGAATTTATCCGTGAGGAAGTACTCGGAAAAATACTCGCTTAAATCGTTTTCCGTGCAGGATTCAAAACTTTTTTTCTTTGTAACAAGGAATTTGTGCAGTAAAATCAAGTCGCTTTCGTAAGAGGAAACCGTGTTTGAGGATTTATCAACGCCAATGTTTGCAACGAATGATTTGATTGCATCGCTTGAATTCATTGAAGATTTTCCACAATTGTGTTGTAAGATTCCCGCATTTTCTTTGCTCCAATTTGAAGGGATTCGCTCCAAGAAGTTGGTGCGTCGTCATTGGCACCATCTGAAACAAATTTGACGCAAATGAATGGAATTTTTTCCAAAAATGCAA
>CAMAVG010000044.1 GCA_945861605.1 Rickettsia typhi | reverse complement strand
ATTATGGCGTCGATGTGAGTCCTCCCCTTTAGAGAAACAAGTGCAGATTCCAGTGCGATATCTGATGTCATTTGCCATTCTTCAACGAAATATCGTTGAGTAATTCCCGTGCGTTGAACGATCCATTCGTCGCTTGTTTCAACAAATTGAGACATATCCTCATTCGTCAACTTCCTTTTGGGAAGGTATCCGCCCCATGAACTGATTTTTATTCCGCTGTTTTTCATTTATGTTTCACTAAATTCTCTTGCTATTTGGAAATAGAAATTTGATAAATACAAGAAAAAAAATATTGCAGTTGAGTCATTTAAAAATGGAAGAAAACCTTCACAGGAAAGACATAATTGGGCATATTATGGATCTCAAAACCCTAGCAATCAAGCTGACGCTTTGTTTTATTGCTTCGTTTTGCCTTTGTTATTACTTCCACGCACAAATTGTTGATTCCATAAAAACGCGGTTTTTGCAAGGTCATCAGTTGCATTATTTCACAATTGAAGCACCGTTTTTTTTAAGTATGAAGCTGTCATTTTTGTGTAGCTTGGTTCTGTTTATGCCGTTTTTGGTGTTTTTTTCTGCGAAATATCTTCTGCCGATTTTCAAGAAGAAATCCCTGATAGTCCTTTATTCCACGCTTGCGTTGTTGTTATTTTTCGTTGGAATTTGCCTTGGTTTTTTTTATATCGCACCGATGGTCGTGAATTTTATGTTTCAAATGGCGGAACCTTCCATTTCGTTTTCATTAAATGCAAGTTCGTTTTTTAATACAATTTTCATGTTGTGCGTTATGTTTGGGTTGGTTTTTGAAATCCCAATTGTCATTTTTGCTCTTCTTCAAATGCGGGTGATATCCCTTGAGAAAATTCGAAAATTCAGGAAACTTTACATTGTTTTAAGCTTCATTATTGGGGCGATAATCACCCCGCCGGATGTCGTTTCCCAAGTGATAGTTGCTTTTTTGTTGATCGCACTGTTTGAAATCACCCTTGTAATATTTTCACTTTTTGGGAAGAAGAATGCAGAGGTATAAAGGGGTTATTGAATATGTTGGAACGACATACTGCGGAATGCAAAGGCAAGAAACCCTTGCGACTGTTCAAAGTGCAATTGAAAAAGCACTAACCCAATTTACAAACGGAAAATCAACGCAAATTGATTATTGTGGGCGAACAGATGCCGGAGTGCACGCGTTTGGTCAGGTAATTCACTTTGATGTCGAAAATTTGCTTGAGGAGGAGAAAGTCCTTCTTGGGATTAACTTTTTTCTGAATAAAAACCGTGAACAAGTTGCCTTGAAAGCAGTTGAAAAGGTTGAATCCTCCTTCCATTCGCGTTTTTCGTGTGTTGGTCGGGAATATAAATACTACATTTACAATTCACGAATTAAAAGCCCAGTTTTTGAAGGAAAAATGCACCATGTTGTTCCAAAAATTGACATTTCGAAAATGCGGGAATCAGCAAAATGCCTGATAGGCGAACACGATTTCACATCATTTCGTGGAAAAAACTGCCAAGCATTGAGTCCAATCCGCACGCTTGAATTCATCAACATAACCCAAATTCAGGAAGATATCGTTGAAATCCATGTTGGAGCAAGGTCGTTTCTCTACAGAATGGTTCGAAATATTACCGGTGCGTTAATTTACGCCGGAATTGGGAAAATTCAGCCGGAAAGCGTTCGTGAGATTTTGGAAAAAAAGGATAGATCCGCCCTTCCATACACTGCCCCGGCGTGCGGTCTTTATTTTTTCAAGGCGAAATATTGATCAAAAAAAACCCGCTTCCATAATGAATTTCCTTCAAACATTGCACTATAGTTGTTGCCGTTGTGAAGAATTTTTTGCGGGAAAATTTTGGTGACATTTGTCTGAAAATTTCTGAAAATCGTCTGAATTTGTCTGAAAATGTCTGAAAAAATGGGGCAAACGTCTGAATTTTACCTGAAATCGTCTGAAAATGTCTGAAAATTTTATTTTTCAGAAAATGGAAAACTCAATTTCCATAAGGGTTTTGGAGGTTTTTCAGATTTTTCAGCCGTCTGAAAATCAAAATGCCTTATTTTCTAAAAATATTTTTTCCTTGAAATTTAATTATCCAGTGATATTTTATGGAAAATATATATGTTATATGCCAATTGCTAACGAATTGAAAATAGGAAATGTTGTGAAAGTCAACAACGGAAATTATAAAGTTGTGAAAACCGAACATGTGAAACCCGGAAAAGGTGGTGCGTTTATCCAAGCGGAATTAAAAAACATTCAAACAGGCTCGAAATTGAACGAAAGGTTTCGTTCCGACGAAAATGTCGAAATAATCTTCGTTGAAACTCGTAAAGCATCACTTATGTACGACGACGGCTCCGCACTTGTCCTCATGCTTGCAGATAACTTCGAACAAGTTCCCGTTGAATATGACATCGTTGGCGATGCAAGAGTCTTCCTTAATGAAGAAATGGAATTAACCCTTGAAATGATTGGCGAACAAGTAATAAGCGTGCGTCTTCCGTTGAAAGTTGAAGGCAAGGTTGAAACAACAGATGCTGCTATCAAAAACCAGACGGCAACAAACTCATTCAAGCCCGCAATTTTGGAAAACGGTTTCAAGGTTGCCGTCCCGCCGTTTATTGAATCCGGCGAAGTAATTATTATTAATACGGAATCGTTTGAATATGTCGAAAGGAAAAAATAAGCCTCAATTGGAAAAAGTTGAAGCAGAATTTTTCCCTGAATCACATGTTTTGCAAGAACTCAAATGGCGTGGTTTCATAAAGGATTGCTCGAATATTAAGGCTCTTGATTCCATTTGCCAAAACGAGAAAATCACGCTTTATTCCGGCTACGACCTCACATCAGATTCCCTTCATGTCGGCAATTTGATGACCCTCATGATGTGTCGAATTTTCAAACGCCACGGGCATAATATCATTCCACTTCTTGGCGGGGCGACTACTAAAATCAGCGATCCATCAGGAAGAGACGAAGCACGCAAACCACTTTCGGACGAACAAATCGCCCATAACTTGCTTGGAATTGCGAAAAATTTCACACAAATCCTTGGCGAAAATATCAAGGTTGTGAACAATTACGACTGGCTTTCCACAAAAGGATACTTGGAAATTCTTGGCGAAGTTGGAAATCATTTTTCAATAAATAGAATGGTGAAAATGGATTCTGTGGAATCTCGTCTTAAAAGAGATGCAGAAATGACATTCCTTGAATTCAACTATATGATATTCCAAGGGTACGACTTCTACCACCTTGCAAAAAACGAAAAATGCCTTTTACAAATTGGCGGTTCTGACCAATGGGGCAACATTCTTCAAGGCGTGCATTTGAATTCACGCATTTTACGCCGCGAAACCTTTGGCTTAACCTGCCCGCTGATTGCAAAATCTGATGGGACGAAAATGGGGAAATCCGTAAACGGTGCGGTGTGGCTTGCTCGCGAAAAGCTTTCACACTTTGAATATTTCCAGTATTTCAGGAATCTTGACGATGCTGACATCGAAAAATGCCTGAAATTCTTCACGGATTTAACCGAAAGCGAAATCCAAAAACTGCCACTTAGCGGTCGTGAAATCAATGAAACGAAGAAAATCCTCGCTTTTGAAGCAACAAAAGTTGTGCACGGGGAGATTCTAGCGATTGAGGCGTTGGAATCTGCACAGAAGATCTTTGAAACGGGTAATCTTGACGCAGAAATTCCTGAAATCAAGGTTTCGTCGGGGAATATCCTTGATGTTTTGGTTGAATCAAAAATTGCAAATTCACGAGGCGACGCCAAAAAACTCATTGCACAAAATTCCGTTAAAATTGATGGAAATCCCTGCACGGATATCAATTTTGCACTTGAAAATGGTTCGGTTTTGCAAATTGGCAAGAAACGATTCGTGAAAATCTTGCGATAGCCTGCAAAAACTATCGCTCAAAACCATCGTTCACTTAACGAGCGGTGCAAATTCGATTAGTATCTCCCCCATGTTGACGATTTTCCCCGCCTGTGCGATTACCTTGCTCACGACCGCGTCTCCTTCTGCGTAAAAGGCGTTTTCCATTTTCATTGCCTCGATTGTTAAAAGCAGAGTTCCGGCCTTAACGACGGTGCCTTCTTGTGCGTGGACTTTGACGATTAATCCGGTTAGTGGGGATTCGAACTCCTTTTGGAAGAAGACATCGCTTTTGTTGTTGACGCAGATTTCATAAAGTGCGGCGGTGCGTGCGTTTCGAAGCATGACCTCTTTTTTTACGCCGTTATGTTCCAAAATGAATGACGATTTTTTGTTCTTGATTTGGACATAGTTCAGTTTGTCGCAGAAAATTGTGATGAGCCTTCCGCCGAGTTTGTAGGAATATGTAAGTTCGTATTTTTGACTATCAATTTCAATGTGAAGACGGGTTCCATCGTGCGAAAGAAGCTTGATTGATACGCGTTTTTCGTCCAAGAAAAGGATGAAATCCGTGATTTCGGTGCGAGTCTGTTTCGCTTGGAAGATTTTATCGGAGATATTTTCCAATTTGCGGTTGTTTTCAAGGTGTGCAATACATGAAGCGAAGGCAAAGAGGCGAATAGTTTCATCTGTGACTTCAGCACTGCCGGTGAAACCATCTGGGTATTCGTTTTTGATGAAAGCGGTGGAGATATCGCCGGAAATAAACTTTGGATTGCTATAAATTGATTGAACGAACGCGATGTTATTGTCAAGACCATCAATAACAAATTGATTTAAAGATTCGACCATTTTGACGCGTGCCTCTTCACGATTTCGACCAAATGTGATGAGTTTGGCGATCATGGAATCGTAGTATTGTGTGATGGAAAGCCCTTCGCGAATGCCACTATCGACGCGAACGGTTTCGCTTATTTGTGGTGTGATGTATGTGGAAATTCTGCCAATTGATGGGAGGAAGTTTTTTGAAGGATCTTCAGCGCAAATGCGGGATTCCATCGCCCAACCGTTTAATTTGATGTCGTCTTGTGTGAATTCAAGTTTGCGACCTTCGGATGAGTAGATCATTTGCTCGACTAAATCAAGACCGGTGATATATTCAGTAACGGGGTGTTCAACTTGAAGACGAGTGTTCATTTCCAAAAAGTAGAAATTGTGGTGTTTGTCCATGATGAATTCTAGGGTTCCGGCGGAATCGTAACCGACTTCCTTGGCAAGGAGTGTTGATTGGCGGTACATTTCGGCTCTCACGGTTGGAATCATGAATGAGCTTGGGGCTTCTTCGATGACCTTTTGGTTGTTTCGTTGAATGGAGCATTCGCGTTCGCCTAAACAAACGACATTTCCGTGTTTGTCTGCGATAATTTGAATTTCAATGTGTCTTGGGTTTTCGATGAACTTTTCGATGAAGATTCTGCCGTCGCCAAATGCTTTTTCGCCTTCGTTTGTAACCGATTGAAACGCTTGTGCGACATCTTCTTCTTTGTAGACAACGCGAATTCCTTTGCCGCCGCCGCCTGCGGTTGCTTTAAGGATTACAGGGAAACCGACTTCTTTGGCAACTTTGATTGCGTGGTTGTCGTCTTTTATGACATCCTGACAACCGGGGATTGTGTTGACGCCTGCTTTTTTTGCGATTGCTTTGGAGGTGATTTTGTCCCCCATTGAAAGGATTGCTTTGGCGTTTGGTCCAATGAAGCCAATGCCTTCTTTTTCAAGTCTGGCAACGAATTCTGCGTTTTCGGAGAGGAATCCGTATCCGGGGAAGACGGCGTCTGCACCTGATTTGCGGATTGCATCGAGAATTTTTTCCATGTTGAGGTAGCTTTCTTTTGCGGAAGATGCACCAATGTGGTGGGTTTCGTCTGCCATCATTACGAATGGGTAGCTTGCGTCGACATCGGAATAGACTGCGACGGTTTTAATGCCAAGCTTTTTTGCTGTTTTGATGCAACGAACTGCGATTTCACCGCGGTTTGCTATTAGGATTTTCGAAATTTTTTTCATGATTTTACCAATTTCATTAACTGAATCAGTTTTGAAGGGAGAATTTATTTTGTCAAGGAAAGTTTGTTTTGTGAGGTAATTATATACTTATTTAATGAAATAATGCTTGACATTTAAAATCTTATGTATTAAATTAATGTAAGAAATGAAATTAATACATAAAAAATGAGTTTGCTAAGTTTTCAAATGAAGTTCAAAGATGAAAATACTTGCAGAGACTGGCTTGCAGAAAAACGCTGGGGTGGACACGACAAAGCAGTTTGCCCACATTGCAATCATAAAACTTGCTACATTCACACTGGCATTGATAGATACACTTGCCAACTTTGTGCAAAACAATTTTCCGTTCGCACAAATACAATTTTTGAAGGTAGTCGCCTTCCGCTTGTGAAATGGTATATTTCAATATATCTTTTTACTTCAATGAAAAAAGGAATTTCAAGCATTCAACTTGCAAAGTACATTGAAGTTACGCAAAAAACGGCGTGGTTTATGCTTCATCGTATTCGTGAAGTTATGAAAGGTGGCAACAGTCCTTTTGATGGAATAACTGAAGTCGATGAAGCATATTTTGGAGGCAAAGAGGGAAATAAGCATACTATAAATAAATTCAAATCGGTAAAAACCGCAGTAATTGGTCTTGTTAATAGAGACACTAAACAAGTAAGGGCGGCAGCTATTCCAAATTCTGATAAGGAAAATCTTTTGCCAAAGATTGGTTGCAATGTTAAGATGGGTTCAACAATTGTAACAGATACATACCACGCCTATAAAGACCTCAAAAACAATTACAAACATCATACAGTTAAACATTATGCGAACGAATATGTAAGGCTTGATTCACGAGTAGCATTTAAGATTCATACAAACACAATTGAAGGTTTCTGGTCGCAAGTTAAAAGAGGAATTTACGGAATATATCACTGGGCAAGTGCAAAGCATATTAATCGCTACTTAAATGAATATGCGTTTAGATACAACGGAAAAGAAAACACGGACTTTTGCAATTTTGATAATTGGTTTGGAAATTGCGAAGGTAAAAAAGTGGTATATGCAAATTTGATTAAATAATTTAATTTTTTATAAAAAGTATGAGTGAAATACAAACAATAAAAGTCGGTGATTTAGATATAAAAAAGATTGTTGTAAACGATGGCGATTATTTGTGTATTAGTGATTTTGTGTCAAAAGAAGGTTTGGGCAGTGGCGTGGCTATTATTAAATGGTTAAGTAATAAAGAGACTGGTAAATTTTTAGGTTTGTGGGAGAAATTAAATAATCCAAATTTTAATGTTACCGATTTCGGTAACATTAGTTTAAGACTTGGGGACAACAATTACTCCCTTTCCCCAAAGCAATGGATAGAAAAAACAAATGCAATAGGAATAATAAGCAAGGCAGGTCGGTATAATA
>CAMAVG010000043.1 GCA_945861605.1 Rickettsia typhi | reverse complement strand
TGTTATAGTGTACTAGTACAGTGATACAATATTGATATGGCTCGCAATTGGAATAAAGCCAATTGAGAAAAGGGATTTATGGCTTTTTTGATTGTAGTTTTTTCTCAGAATGTCACATAAAATATTTTCTTTGACATTTATTTTGTTATAGTGTACTAGTACAGTATAACACTTTTTGAGCGATATGAACGGTAAAATGAACAAATTTGTGCAAAACATTAAAAGTTATACTTTTGAAGTTGAACTTTTAAAGGCAAAGCGTTTGCATAATAATGAATCGCAATCGCCAATGTTGCCAATGGAAATTTTGCTGAAAAATTGCGAATTATCGCTGAATTTTTATCCGGAAATGGTTGTTGAAAACCTCATAAACTCTGCTGCGAGGTTCTATAAAACTAATTCAAGTCTAGTAATTCCAACAAATGGAAGCGACGAAGGTCTTGATCTCATAATTCGAACTTTTGGAAATATTGGCGAAAATATTGTCGTATTGAATCCAACTTTTTCGATGTACAAAAACTACGCAATGGCGTGTGGAATGAATGTTTTGGAGTGTGATTTGAGTCAAAATTTCACGCTTGACGCTGAAAAACTTGTGGATTTTTGCCGGAAATCGCAAGCAAAAATGCTGTTTTTACCAAATCCGCTTGCACCAACCGGCGGAATTGCAAGTGGCGACGATATTCTGAAAATTGTGCAACAATTGCCGGAAACTTTGGTTGTTATTGACGAAGCTTACATCGAATTTTCCGGTCAAGATTCGATGATCAAGCATATTGAAAGCCTCCAAAACCTTGTTGTGACAAGGACTCTTTCAAAATTTTTTGGTCTTGCGGGAATTCGCCTCGGTTTTGTTTTTACAAACTTTAAAAGTGAAGCTTTAAAAGTGAAAGCACCATACAATGTGAACTCAATGACGGCACAAATTGGAATTAACCTGTTTGAAAACATCAAGAACGAGGATATTTCACGGCGATTATTGCTTAACGAGGAGAGTAAAATTGATACGACTCAATTCCTGAAAAGCTTTCCAGAGATTGTCAAAATTCACGAAACTTATGCGAATTTTCTGTTTATTGAGTTGAACTCTAAAAGTAAAGCTTTTGAAGAAAAACTTTTAAAGTTACACAATATGAAAATTAAACATTTTAGCGGAAAATTCGAAAATTATTGCCGAATTTCACTCTAATTACGCACAAGTTTCAAGCGAAAGTGCAACTTCGAATAGGGTTTTTTCGTCAAATGCTTTTGTGATTATCTGCATGCCGATTGGCCTTCCGCACGAGCCTTTTCCAAATGGGACGGATATCGCCGGAAGCCCTGCAATGTTCACGGGGACGGTCAAAATATCGTTGATGTATTCCTCAAGTTCGGTTTGGGTTTGGTTGAATGTCGGTGCAAGATTTGGCGTCGTTGGGCATAAAATGGCATCGCATTTTTGGAAAACTTGCTCAAATTCGTGCTTAATTATGCGGCGGAGTTTTAGAATTCTTTCGTAATTTTCCTTGTAGGAATCACTCAAAAGGTTTCTAGTTCCAACCAAAATGCGGTTTTTTACTTCAGTTCCAAAGCCCTCCGCGCGCGAATGAGAGACGATCTCTTCGATGGTTTTGAAATCTTTTTGTGTGCGGTGACCATATTTTATGCCGTCGTATCGTGCAAGGTTTGAAGAGGCTTCCGCTGTTGAAATGAAGTAATAAGCCTTGATGGAATCCATTGCATGTGGGAGTGAAACTTCAATGATATTTGCACCTTCAAGCTCCAATTTTTTGCGAGCATCAGCCCAAGCCTTCACGATTTGCGGGTCAATTCCGTCCATTTCAAACTCTTTTGGAATGCCAATCGTTTTGCCTTTAATGCCTTTTGAAACCTGAGAAAAATCGTGTTTTTGAAGGTCGACAAGTGTGGAATCTTTGCCGTCAATCCCATTTGTCAGGTTGAAAAGCAGGGCAGAATCTTCGACGGTTTTTGTCAAAAATCCAGCTTGATCAAGCGATGATGCGTATGCTATCATTCCAAATCGTGAACATCTTCCATAAGACGGCTTAAACCCGACAATTCCACAAAGTGAAGCAGGTTGACGCACCGAACCACCTGTGTCCGTTCCAAGTGCTGCAAGGGAAAGTCCGCCTGCAACTGCCGCCGCGGAGCCACTCGATGACCCACCTGGAACAAGATTTTCGCTTGATCCTTTCATTTTTATCGGCGAAATTGTTGCCCCAAATGCACTGTGTTTGCCCGATGACCCCATTGCAAATTCGTCCATATTTGTTTTTCCAAGGCAGATTGCTCCGTTAATTTGAAGGTTTTCAACAACGGTGGAGGTGTACTCCGGAACGAAGTTTTCAAGCATTTTTGATGCCATTGTCGTTCGAATTCCTTGTGTGCAGAAGGCGTCCTTAATTGCAAGTGGAAGACCGCACAGAACGGAAGTTTCACCATCTGAGATTTTTTTTGCGATGATTTTCGCCTGCTCAATTGCAAGTTCGGGAGTTGGCGTCAAAAAAGCATTAAGTTCCGATTTTGCTATTTTTTCGTTATAATGCGAAACAATTTCCACCAATGATGACGGGCTTTTTTGAACGGATAATGTGAATTCCTTAATGCTTTTGAACATGGCTCAATATATATTTTCCTATTGTTTTACCAACAATTATTGCTTTGTCAAGGAAAGATTTTTTGCCTGTTTTATTTCAAGTTTTGCTCTTTTGCAATTTCCTTTTTGCATTCCTTTGTCTAAACTTTTGCTCTTCTGCAATTGCCTTTCTACACTTTTTTATTTCAAGTTTTATCCAATATTGAATGTGGTATGGAATTTGAACTGTGTATCTGCTGTATGTTATATAATTAATTTCCTGTAGATGCTCTGTCATTGTATTGAATTTCTTGTGCAATTCTTGTGTCAGCTCTATATTTTGATAAATATACCAATATTGCCACAAGCGAGCATCGTAAAATAGAATATGTGTCCAATAATTCAACCAAGCCTTGTGAAATGTAGCATTGTAATAAGCGGAGGAAAGATGTGGAAGTTTCTTATCGAGCAACTCCCACCTCCGCCACTCATCTCTTCGTTTTTTCCACAAAAGTGTAATGCAGTCTGAAATTCCGGGGCAGGTTTCGATTATATAGAAAATATCAATTGCAATCAAAATGCGTGTAATGGAGGAAGCAATGAACAGGATTTCCAGAAAAATGAAATAGGGGTTTTGCGTGCCAAATTCTTTGATAAAGTCAAATGTGTTAAACCACCACGCCGAATGAACAAGCCCAAGAGTTATCAGAAACAGCGTCCAGTTTTTGCCTTCGTGGTTTACTTTGAAATAGTCAATCAGTTTTTCCATATTCGTTTTTTATGACTACATTGCGTTTTTGAAAGTTTGTCAAGGAAAGATTTTTACAATACTTATTGACATTTAACCGCGGGGAAAACACAATATGGAATAACGATTATTGAATAAGCTATGAAAATATTTTTATTTGCTTCCATGTTGATTCTCCCTTTTTTATGCAATGGAGCCGAAGCAAAATTAACGCCCGTGCGAAATTTTAATGTTGAAAAATATACAGGAAAATGGTATGAAATTGCAAGGACGGAAAACCGTTTTGAAAAAGGGTGCAGTAATGTTTCCGCGAATTATTCGCTAAATGCCGATGGCACGCTTCGTGTTGTCAATAAATGTTTGCGAGATGGTAAGCAGAAAATCGCCGATGGAAAGGCTCATTTTGTTGAAAAAAACAATGTTGGAGCATTAAAAGTCACATTTTTCTGGCCATTTCATGGGAAATATAATGTTTTTTACATTGATGAAAATTACCAAAATGCGATTGTTGGCGATGGAGATAAGGGATATTTATGGATTCTCTCCCGTCAGAAAAACCTTGATGCAAAAACCTTGAATTTTCTTCTTGAAAAACTAAAACTTAGCGGCGTTGATGTTGAGCAATTGATTTATGTAAAACATGATTAAAGTTGCGATAATCGGTGCGGGGTTTTCAGGTTTGGTTTTGGCGAGTGAGCTCAAAAAGCATGGCGGCTTTGCTGTTACATTTTTTGAAAAATCGCGTGGAGTAGGTGGCAGAATTGCAACGCGATACTCGGATTCTTGGGAATTTGATCACGGCGTTCCTTTTTTTGAGGCAAAGACCGAGAAATTTCAAAATTTCCTGCAAAAATTCATCGAAAATGGCATTGTGGCGGGTTGGAATCGGCAAAATATCGATGGAAAACATTTCGTTGGAGTGCCAAAAATGAACGCATTGCCGAAAAATCTCGC
The DNA here is from genome assembly GCA_945861605.1 of Rickettsia typhi. GTDB lineage: Bacteria > Pseudomonadota > Alphaproteobacteria > Rickettsiales > Deianiraeaceae > CAJQOT01. The sequence continues at coordinate 3,168 of CAMAVG010000043.1, read as the reverse complement.
TATTGGATTTGATATCAACTTTGAGACGAAAATTTGCAAAATGGAGCGAAAAAACGATGGCTGGCATTTGTATGATGAAGCCGCAAAAACCTATTCTGCATTTGATTTCATCGCGACATCCTGCCCGCCGCAACAAGCGTTTGATATCCTCCCAGACGGATGTTCGTATAAGTCTTCGCTGAAAAATTTTGAAATGCTGCCAAAGTTTGTTTCGCTTTTCGGTTTTGAAAATGATGCGAATTTCAGGTTTGATATCGCCCAAAATCCAAGTGCGAAAATTGAAAAAGTTGTGTGTAATCACAAAAAAAACGGGCGAAATAACAAGCCAAGCGTGGTTGTTTATGCTGGCGATGAGTGGTCTTTGCAAAATGTTGAGACGGAAAAAGAGCTTGTCGGTATTGAACTTTTGGCGGAATTGAAGAATCTGTTTGGAGGTTTTGAAAATCCAACACTTTCCCAAACACACAGATGGCTATATTCCAAACCAAAGTTCAAAAGCGATTTGCTTTCACTGAGCGATGCCAAACTCGGGATAACCTCTTGCGGAGATTGGCTTTCAAGCGGTGATATCGAGGGAGCGTTCGCAAGTGGAATGGAAAGTTTGAAATATTTCCTTGAAAAGTAAAAATAGTTGACTATATGTATCATATATTTTTCACACAAAAATGAAAATTGCCGTTATAGGTTCAGGGATTTCAGGGCTTTCTTCGGCTTGGTTTTTGAAAAATGAACACGATGTTACACTTTTTGAGAAAAACCCTCGAAACGGTGGACACGCCAATACTTCAACAATTGACTACAATGGCGTGAAAATCCATGTGGACACAGGGTTTATCGTGTTTAATTACAAAACATATTACCACCTTCAGCGACTATTCAAAACCCTCAAAATGGATGTTGAAAAAAGCAGAATGTCGTTTGGAGTCTCCAACTCTGAAATTGAATATTCAAGCGTTTCGCCTTTTTCCAATTGGAATTTCTTGAATTGGAGGTATCTGAAAATGCTTTTTGAGGTTATGAAATTCAATAGAATCGCAAAAAAAGAAACGATTGACCACGAAATCACGCTTGATGATTACCTTAATTTACATAATTTTTCGCAGTACTTTCGCCGCAATTATATCTACGCAATGGCAGGTTCGATATGGTCTTGCTCAATTGAAGAAGCGAGGAAATATCCCGCAAAATCGTTCGTTGATTTCTTCAAACATCACGGGCTTTTACAAGTGATAAACCACCCGCAATGGTATTGCGTAAAAGGCGGTTCGAAGAATTATGTTGAGAAAATCACAAGCCAATTGAACTGCAAAAATGCGAAGGTTTTGAAGGTTCAAAAACACGAAAACGGCGTTTTGGTTGTTCACGAAAACGGGGAGGAGCTTTTTGATAAAGTCATAATTGCAACCCACGCAGACGAAGCTTTTGAAATTACGGGAGAAGAAATCCTTTCAACATTTAAATATAGCAAAAACCTTGCGGTTCTTCATAAAAACGCGAATCTTATGCCAAAGAATGAATCAACTTGGGCAAGCTGGAACTATGTTTCGAACTCATCGCAAAGCCTTTGTTTAACATACTGGATGAACAACCTTCAAAATATTCCAAACTCCACGCCTGTTTTTGTAACGCTAAATCCTTCGGTTGCAATTGATGAAAGCGATGTTTTTTACAAAACAACATATAATCACCCAATTTTCGACGCACAATCGCAAAAGGTTGTTTCGCATTTGAATTCAATCCAAGGCAGGGACGGAATTCATTATGTCGGCTCGTATTTCAGCTACGGATTCCACGAGGACGGAATTAAATCAGCATACGAAACCTGCAAAAACCTTGTCAAACAAATGCCATGGTGAAGGATTTAGCCGTCAAGTTTCTAAAATCGAAGGTTGTGCATAAAAGGATTTCCCCGCACAATTTTTTCTGCTACAAAGCGGGGTACATCATATTGCCATTAATCGGAGAAATTCAAAAATCAAGGTTGTTTGCGATTGACTCCTTCAACATTTTCTCGTTCCACAACAAAGATCACGCAAACCGCGACGGAACTTCAACCCTTGCTTGGGTTTATGAAAAACTTGAAACAATTGGCATTGCGAAAAGCGATGTTTCGCAGGTCATGTTGATGACACACCCACGATGCCTTAACTTCGTTTTTAACCCCGTAAGTTTCTATTTTTGCCTTAATGAAAAACAACAACCAACCGCAATTATCGCCGAAGTGAATAACACATTTGGGCAAACTCACAGTTATATAATCCACGAAGATGACCTTTCGCCAATCGTCCAAAACAAGGTTTATGTGGCACAAAAGGAGTTCTTCGTTTCGCCATTTTTTCAAAGGGAGGGTCGCTACGAATTCCGCTTTTCCTATTTGCCAAAACACATTGCGGTCTTTATTGATTACTTCAAAAACGATGCCATTGCTTTTGAGACATCCGTCGCAGGGAAAATTGTTGATTTCACGCCTTCAAACACACTGCCGTATGTCCTCACAGCATTCAAAACCGTTATTCTGATTACACTTCAAGCCTTCGTTTTGAAATTCCTCAAGAAATTAAAATTCAGAAAACCGCCACCTCAACTTCAAAACTCCACAACTGTTAATATAAAATGATAAACAAAGCTAAAATTCTAAAAAACATTCTTTCGCACATTCAGTTTGGTCAAATTGAAGTCACATTTCCTGATGGGGAATCGCAAACTTTTGGAAGAGACGAAAACCTTAGTGCGAGCCTTCAAATCCATAGCCAAAAAGCGATTTCAGAAATGCTTTCGCAGGGGGATATCGGCTTTGGAAGAGGGTATATTGAAAAATGGTGGCAATGCGATGACATCGTTTCGCTTTTGGACATCGTCTCGATTAATGCTCAACATTTTGAAAAAGCAGTCTATGGAAACCGTTTGTTCAGTGCATTTTATAAAATTTACGACTTCCTAAAACGCAACACAATCGCCAATTCGAAAAAGAACATTGAATATCATTACGACCTTGGAAATGAATTTTATTTCAAATGGCTGGATTCCACACGAACATATTCCTCGGCGTTGTTTCGCGGAAATGAAAATCTTGAAGAAGGGCAGGTGGAAAAGTATCGAAATATTATAAAATATATTCCAAACGCGAAGAAAATTTTGGAAATTGGCTGCGGATGGGGAGGCTTCATG
>CAMAVG010000042.1 GCA_945861605.1 Rickettsia typhi | reverse complement strand
CTACACCAGTTCATGAATTTGAACCAATGCAGTCTATTTTGTCTAGAAATTGCTTCCTAGACTGCTTCACTTTCATAAAGCCCTAGCTCTTCTTACAAGTATTACTCTTTTACGTAATTATTCTTTACAACAATAAAAAGTGCGTTTGCGTTGAACACAAACTGCATAAGCGTTTCAAACATTGAAATAAAATGACAAAAACCTTCGCCAAACGATTCCAAAATGAAAACACTACTTTTCCATAGAACACTTAAAATGCAGGGTTTTGCAAATGTCAAGTCTTTTTTCTTGATTTTTTGAAAAAATATTATTTAAGTGTTTTTAATTGAAAAAATCGCACCGTGAAAACATACATTATATATTCCAAAAAGCAGAAAAATTTTATTAATTCCATTGGTGACATTTCCGAGTTGGTCTTTGTAAAATATGGTTTTAATTGGTTTTATTTTGCTGATTTCCTCAATGTTTTATACTCAATTCGCAGGAAATTTTATGTTATTTCCGCAATTTTAATTTTATTATACATAACAATGCCGGAAAATTTTGCTATCCAATGTTATTTCACGCTAACACTTGGTTTTCTTGCATATATATTCGAAGGAACGCTTTTGCAATTGAGGAAATACCGCGTTATTGCAACAGTTGAGGCAAAAAACATGAAGCAAGCGCGCGAACTTTTTCTTAAGGAGTATATTTTAAAAAATGACGATTGCCAACAAAATGATAGATTTCAGAAAAATATTTTTGTGAAAATCTGATGAAGATCTACCAAAAGTACATAATAAGGGTGTATCTTGCATTTTTTTTCAGAATGACGCCCTTTCTTTCCGCGGTTTTAATTGCGGTGCAAACCCTGAACATAGCAGGAGATCTCGCCGATGAATCAATCGTGACAATACAGGATGTCGCAGCCGTTTCCTTCCACATAATACCATACATACTATATTCAATAATACCATTTGCCGTTGGAATTTCCATTGTTTTGACAATCAACCAACTTCTTTCAACTTCACAAATTGTGATTTTAAAAAACGCAGGAATTTCAAACATCAAGCTGTTCAAAACATTTAGTATTGTTGGAATTTGCATATTCCTGTTCATGCTGTTGACATCTTTTTTTCTTTTACCAAAAACAACGCAAATTCGAAACGAAGTACAAAATTCGATTATTAAATCGAAAATCAAAAACTTCATAATACCAAATTCCATCAAAAAGCTTGAAAATATTACCATTGTAACATCGCCATACAACTCCCTCAAGCACATTCCAATTACATTTATTCACCAAGAAACAGAAACTGGAGACTTCATCTTCGTTGGCAATATTCAAGAAGCGTGGTCGAATTCTAAAATGCTTGGGATTGATGCAAACAACGCGACAATCCTCACAACAAAAAGCGATTCCGAGGATTTAATCAAATTTCAAACGCTTGAGACCCAAATAAATTTTTTCGCAAATGAGGAAAAAGAAACTTACTTGAAGCACTTGAACATCATAAGTCTTATTCGTGAATACAATTCAACCGGCAACACCGATTGCATCAAGGAATTCAACAAACGAATAATTCCAGCACTTTCAGTTTTACTCATAATGTTCGCACTTGTAACATTGATGATCAAATTCCATCGAAACAGAGCGGGTTACAAAATTACCCACACAATCATCATGTCTCTTATATTAATATACATCATTTTTATTTCGGAGAAAATCAACAACGCATTTCATACTCCTTCAAATTTTTGGCTTGTTTATGCAAATACCCTCTTGACATTCGCATTTATTTATCTAATCAACAAAAAGGAATTTTTATACAAAAAACATGTTTGAATTTAATGTGCCATTGACGCATTTTGTGGGTCTTGCAATTTTTCTTTTTTCGATTGGAATTTTTGGATTACTCTACAACAGGAAATCAATTATCAACATTTTAATCACAATTGAAATAATGCTTCTTGCAGTGAATTTAAACTTTGTGGCATTTTCCGCATTCAGTGGAAACGCAATGGGGCAGCTTTTCGTCATTTTCATTTTAACAGTTGCCGCAGCTGAAATTGCGATTGGTCTTGCAATTTTGATTATCCACTACCGCCAAACAGGCGATATCACAATGTCATCGATGGAACAAATATCCGATTCCCAAACCCTTTCGAAGGAAGTTTAATTCCAAAGTTCCAACGCGTAAAATTAAAAAACTCCAAAAAATCCGTTTCAGACATCTGAAAAATCTGAAAACCCACACAAACCCTTGCAATCATTGACTTTTCCATTGTCTGAAAAACAAATTTTCAGAAAAATTCAGACAATTTCAGACAATTTTCAGACATTTACCCCATTTTTTCAGATATTTTCAGCAAATTCAGATATTTTCAGAAGTGATTTTGCCAAAATTTACCAAAATTTTCCGCAAACCAATGCTTCACAACGGTCACAACGATAGAACAATGCTTGAAGAAAATTCAATATGGAAGCAGGTTTTTTACTATATGCAAATTTCTCCATGCAACAAGTCATTTAACAACTCCGCCAACGCAAAACAAATTCATTGACTTTTGAATATATTTTGAAAATGGAAATATTTTTACGGTATAAATAATTTATTAGGAAGATGAAAATCACAATAGCAATTGACCTTATGGGTGGCGATAAAGCACCAAAATCAACAATTGATGGACTTAAAATTGCACTTGAAAATCACAAAAATGTTCACTTCCTTTGTTTTGGTTCAAGCGTTGCAATTAAAAAAGCGAGGCGATCCCTTAGCAGTCGTTGTGAGTTTTTTGAATCAAATGATGATATCTCCGCTGAAGATAAGGTCTCAATTGCTGTTAGGAAGAAGGAATCGTCGATGTCACTTGCAATTAAGGCGACACAAGAAGGGAAGTCACACGCAACGATATCCTCCGGAAATACCGGTGCTTTGATGAGCATATCCAAACTTTACTACCGCACAATTGAGGAAATCACACGACCTGCCATCTGCACCGTGATTCCCACAATAAACTCCGTTTCCGTTTTACTCGATATGGGTGCCAACACCGAATGTTCCCCGCAAAACTTCCTTGAATTTGGAATTATGGGCTCTGCATTTTTGAAATCTGCGTTTAATATTGAAAATCCAACTGTTGGAATTCTGAATATTGGAACAGAAGAAAACAAAGGAACGGCACTCGTGCAAGAAGCCTACACTTTGTTTCAAAACTCACCGCTATCAAAAAACTTTATAGGCTTCATCGAAGGCGATACACTCCACCACGGAAAAACAAATGTTATTGTGACGGACGGCTTCACTGGAAATATCGTTTTAAAGGCGATGGAGGGCTCGGGCAAGACTATGAAATTCTTCTTAAAAAAGTATCTAATGTCTTCAATTTTGGGGAAAATCGCCGTTGCAATCGCATATCCTTACTTCAAGAAAATCCAGAAAAAAATTGATCCAAACAACTACAACGGTGCAATGTTTCTTGGTTTAAACGGAATTACTGTGAAAAGCCATGGCTCCAGTAACGCAAAGGGTTTTGCCAATGCAATCGCGACAACTTGCAACTTGGTTGAATCCGGAATTAACGAACAGCTTCGCAGTGAAATCCAAGCAATTCACGAAGAACACAACGCAACATCAGAAATGACAAACAATGATTCAAACCCCAATGCAAAATAGTGAAGACTTCCAAAAACCACGCGGAACACAGGATATTTTCTTTTCAAATTACGATAAATTCGAAACAATTGTAAATTGTGCTTCCACAGTTGGAAAATTGCACAACTTCAACACTATTCGCACGCCAACATTTGAAAACACTTCACTTTTTGAGCGAAACATCGGCGAAACATCAGATGCCGTTTCAAAGGAACTTTATCGTTTTGAAGATATGGGTGGGCGAAATTTGGCACTGCGTCCTGAATTCACAGCGGGAATTGTTCGTGCATTTTTGGAAAACTACGAATTAAATTCGCACCCAGCCCCACTTCGTTTGTTTTCATGGGGGCAAATTTTTCGTTATGACCGCCCGAAAAAGGGTCGATATCGTGAATTTCACCAAATAAATTTCGAATGTTTTAACGAAAGGTCGGATATCATCGCCTTTGCAGTTGCAATTGAAATTCTACAAAGCCTTGGCGTGATTGGAAAAGTGAAGCTTTTGCTGAATTATCTTGGCGATGCAAAAACACCATACACCATTGCCGTGAAGGAATATTTCGCAAAACATTTTGAACAGCTCTCCGAAACGAGCAAGGTTCGACTTGAAAAAAACCCGCTACGAATTTTGGACAGCAAGGAAAAACAGGATATTGCACTCCTTGCCGGCGTTCCAAAAATCTCGGATTTCCACTCAAACGAAGATAAACTTCGCCTTGAAAAAATCGTCAAATTCCTTTCAGGTGTTGAAAATCTTCAATTTGAAATTGACGAAAACCTTGTTCGCGGACTGGATTACTACACCGGCGTGATTTTCGAATTTGTTGCACCAATTTCAGAAAACGGCGAAAATTTAGCGGTTCTTGGTGGCGGAAGATACGACGCGCTTGTGTCTCAAATGGGAGGAAAGCCAACGAACGCAATTGGGTTTGGCGGCGGAATTGAAAGGCTTTTACTTCTTTTGGATTCAACGCAAGTAAGTAAGCAAATTTTTATAATCACAACGCAAGAAGTAAGCGAAAGCGGAAATTTCAACGCATTTGAGTTAATAAATCGCATAAAAAATGACCAGACCGATGCCTCATTCCAAGAAATTTGCGTTGAGAAAAACAAAATTGGGAAGACTCTTCAAAGGCTTTCATCCATAGGCAATTCATTTGCAATCGTAATTGGCGAAAGGGAATTGGAGCTGAAAACAGCGACAATCAAGGATTTAGTCCACAACCAAGAGGTTGGAAACATCGTTCTTTAATTTTTTCATTGATTTTTAATATTTTGCCGTTTATTTGCAATTCAACAAAAAACAGATATGCTTAAAACACAGAATTCATTCCTTAAAAGAAGATATCGCAAGGCATTGATTTTCCAATCTTTTTCAATGTTTGCAGCACTTTTTTGCCTTTTCATTCTTGGGATTTTCCTTTTTGCAATTACAAAAAACGCCATTTTACCACTTCAAACCGTTGAAATTTACTACAATTCCGACCTTGAAAATTTCATCAAAAATAACACCGAGCACAGCAATCTTGAAAACTTCTTTCCAAAATCGATCAAATACGACAAACGCTCCGCCTCCGAGTTCTGGACACCAACCAAATACGATTTCAAGAAATATGTGCTAAAAGGCACAGCTGAACACAAAGAGCTTGCCTCGGATTACAAAAAAATCGTGGAATATGCAATGACAAACAACCTCATTCAAACAGGCTTCAACTGGAAATTCTTCACGAACAACAACTCAATTTACCCCGAAGTTTCAGGAATCAAGGGTGCAACGATTGGCTCACTCTATGTTCTTCTAATTTTCATCGTCCTCACAATTCCTGCGGGCATTTTGGTCGGGCTTTATATATCCGAATTTTTAAATAACGGAGTAATGAAATCCATTTTAAAGATTAACATTCAAAACCTCGCATCAATTCCATCAATCATTTACGGCATAATTGTGCTGAATATTTTCGTCAATATTTTTGAATTTAGCAGGGCTTCCGCACTTATTGGTGGAATTGCACTAGCACTTTTGATCCTCCCAATGGTAATCATGATAACATACAACGCCGCATCAATGGTTCCACAAGGCTACAAAGATTCCGCGTTATCACTGGGTTTGAGCAATGTTCAGGCGGTTTTTATCGTCACTTTACCACTATCCATGCCGCGAATTATCACAGGGATTCTACTCTCAATTGCAAGGGCAGCCGGAGAAACCGCCCCGTTAATCGTAATTGGAATGGCATTTTTTTCAAGCTCAACCCCGCATTCAATCGCAAACGAACCCACAACCACACTGCCATTGCAAATTTTTCTTTGGACGAGCGACCCACAAGAAGCATTCATCGAATACGCATCCGCGGGAATTATGGTGTTCATCGTATTTCTCACGATCATCAACTTTTTCGTGCATATAATCCGCAATAAATTGCAAAAAACCTAAAGCTTCAGGCTGGAAATCGTCTTTTTGGCGTTCGTAAAAATGTCACTCAATGAAATTTGACCGGAATAGTTGGAGAAAATCCTCGTATTGCTAGAATTTTGCAAAATTAAATCATGAACGACAGAATTGTGCAACGGAATGGCATTTTTGTACTCAAAATGGTAGGATTTCACGATTTTCACGCCAAAAAAGCCGAAAAACCACTCATCAACCTCATTTTCCGTGAAATTTTTGTAAAAAACGGAATATGATGTATATTTTTCACGAAACGCAGAAGAATTAAACAAAACGCCCAAAATGCCTTCGTTATTGCTTGAAAGACAGCCAATTCCCTCAAGATTAATCGCAGTTTCGGTGAAAATCGTCGCAACATGAAGGGTTTGATAGCGAACATTTTCGCATATTGCACGAATATTTTCCGGAATTCCGTCAATTTTGCTGGCTAAAAATGCGGGAATCGTGATAAAATTGCACGAATTTTCATCAATTTTACGAATTTCTTGCCCAAATACAATATTTTCACGCAAATATTCAACAATCGCGTCAATCAGAGTCTGAAATCCACCAATTGGGCGAATTATTTGCACTTTTCCTTGATTTTTGCGTTTTTTTGCGAAAATTTTCGTCAAAATTGAATAAATCGCACGCTTTTCGGTGAAATATATTGATTTCAACGCCGTTTCGTGCAAATCCGCGATGTTGCATGCAAAAATGCCGTTTACAAGTGCCTGAATTTGAACGCTTGCGGTCGTTTTTCCAAAATGATGTGATGCAAAATCCTCCAGAGACTCGTATTTTTGCTTCCTCTTTCTGAAAATGCTAGCCAGAATTTCAAAATATTGCCCAAAAGTTGGTGAAATTTTACAAATTTTCCCATTTTTGAGTAAAAATCTCTCATTTTTTTCCGTTTTTAGGCAATCAACGGCAAGAAAACGCAAAACTTCTTCAAGCTCCGGCGAAAGTCGTGCCAAATGTGGGCCATGGTGTATTGCGCCAAATTGTGTGTTTTGAGTTGAAATAACGCCGCCGCATCGCTGCGATGATTCGTAAATTGTGAAATCGAGGCCGGCACGCTTGGCAAAAAAACCCAGTGCGAGGCCGGAAATTCCACCGCCAATAATGTTGATTTTCATCAAAGCTGTTTTTCACATTCGAGCATCGTTTTCGAGTTTCGCGAAATTGAGCATGTGCGAAAACGCGATTCCAAGCGTGGAATTGTGAATTTTCCATGGATTTCGGTCGCAATTTGAACGGTGATCGGGCTTAAAATGTGGGCAAATTCCGGCAGGGATATCCGCATTTTTTTTGTAATCATGCGAATAATTTCTTCGTCATTTTTTGCTTCGGATGGCGACTCGACGGCTTTGATTGTTGTTTGAATTTTGCCCTCGTTGTTGATGAAGCTTGCAAATTTTTCAGTGTAGGCCTCGCTTGGGAGTATAACATCGGCAAATTTTATAGCACGATCAGCGTGCGTTCCTTGGTAA
>CAMAVG010000041.1 GCA_945861605.1 Rickettsia typhi | reverse complement strand
ACTGCCGCGTCGTTTTTCCCTGAATTTGCAAGATTTTCCGCAGCAATTGCCGTGTTAAGAGCTTGGATTTCCTGCGCGTTTATTTTCGCGATGAAATTCGAGCATTGCATTAACGCCTGCGGGTGAGATTCCACGAACTTGATATCCTCGATTTTGATTTCCGAATTGTGCGAATAAAGATTGTGCGAAATGGGAAGAATTTTTTCCTTCACGATGAACAAATTCATTTCGGGAAGAATATTATGAATTTCGGCAACCCTTCCTGCGGTTGAATTTTCGATTGGAATTACGGCAAAATCTGAATTTCCATTGTGGACGGAATCAATTGCTTGTGAAAATGTGTTGAATGGAAGGTATTCTGCATTTTCAAACATTGAAATCGCGGCTTCGTGAGAAAACGACCCTACTCTGCCACAATAGGCGATTTTTTTTGCGGATTTTTCCATATAATATTAGAATTTTCCATCAAAAAAACACGAACTGCGGAATAATCAAGGAAAAATTCTCTATTAAATAAAACTGCTTCCACGGTGTAAATTGATGATTTGTGAGTATGTAATTATTTTTTCATAACTATGGCATTTTTAGATATTCAATTCCCGCAAGAACTTGTTTCTTTTTTTAATAAAAAGGTTCAATATGTAACAAGTGTAAGCAGAATGCAATCCGGCATGGAGTTTCGCAAAAACATCACGACATCGATGAAAGTCTATTCGCTTTTCAGTGCAATTAAACGAGCAGATCAAATCGCACTTCTGGAGGATTTCTTCCACATAACCCAAGGCAGAATGTATTCATTCAAGATGCACGACATCACTGATTACAAAATTGAAAACATGCAGGCAAAGCCAATTGATAGCAAAACCGTGCAAATTCAAAAAGTCGTTCAATTTGATGGAATTTCCAAAGCACAAAACATTACAAAGCCAAAGCCTGATACAATCCGCGTTTTCAAAGATGGTGCAATGCTTGTTTCGGGATATCAAGTGAATTTCCAAACTGGAGAAATTTCTTTTTTGGAAGATGTCTCAACCTCGGAAATAACAGTTTCGTGCGAATTTTTCCAACATTTAAGATTCAATATTGAAGCAGTAGTCTTTTCAATGCGTGGAAATAGTTCGTTTGAAGTGAATAATGTTGAAATGATTGAAGTTTTATAGCAAATTTATGAATGAAATTTTACTCCTTGAAGTTAGTGGCAATCAAAATAAATTGTGCTTTAATAATTCGCAAAACGCCATTCATTATGAAAATGATGAATTCTCGCCTTTGGAATTTGAGATATCGAAAATTACGCTTTCAGGGAATTTGACGCAAAGTTTTGCTGAAATCCGCATGATATTTTCCGAAACAATTAATTCGCCCGATGTCATTTCCGGAATTTTGATTGGTCAAAAAGTTATATTGCGAAAAATTTATAACGGCAGCGATTCAATTGTGATTTCCGGAATTATTTCGGCATATTCCAGCACAACAACCGAATTTTCGTTTATTATTAGCGATGAAATCTACAAGTTCAACGAACCCGTTTTGGAAAAATTCACAACAAAATGCAAAACTTTTTTTTGTTCGAATAAATGCACATTGAATCCTGAAAATTATTCTGCGAATGATGAAATAATCGAAGTGAGGAAATCCTCGATTATTTTGCGAAATCCTCCACCAAATGTTTTGTATGCAAATGGTATTGCAACGATTTTCAGCCATAAATTCACAAAAACAATTCAAATTCGCGATGTCATAAACCGCGAGGTTTTCTTTTTTGAAGATCTTCCGTTTTTTGTAAAAAATGGCGATGCAATCACCCTTTTGCAAGCGTGCGATAAAACATTCGCAATGTGTGGAAAATTTGGAAATCAGGCGAATTTTAGGGGCGAAATTGTTATTTGACTTTTAAAAAATCACGACAATTGTTTGGTATATTGATACACACAAACATGATACTTCGCCGCGAAACAAGCCTTGTCACAGTTGGAAATTTAACAGTCGGAAGTGGAAATTTCATTTCCGTTCAGTCAATGACGAACTCAAAAACGACAGATGTCAAAGGGACGCTTGAACAAATTGAGCGATGCCACGCCGCAGGTGTTGATATCATGCGTGTTTCAGTTCCGGACAAAGAATCTGCGATTGCATTTAAAGAAATTTCCGCAAATTCACCAGTTCCATTAGTTGCGGACATCCACTTTCATCACATGCGTGGGGTTGAAGCCGCACAAAATGGGGCTGCGTGCTTGCGAATTAACCCCGGCACACTTGGGAAAAAAGAAAACGCACTTGATATCATAAAAGCAGCAAAAGATTACAACTGTTCAATTCGCCTTGGTGTGAATGTTGGCTCGCTGGAGGAATCAATGCTGAAGAAATATCACGAACCTTGTGCCGATGCAATGGTGGAATCCGCATTGGAATCAATTAAAGTTTTGGAAGACAACGACTTCACAAATTTCAAAATTTCCGTCAAAGCAAGTGATGTCATAATGATGCACGAAGCCTACACAAAGCTTGCGAAATTATGCAATTATCCCTTTCATTTGGGCGTGACTGAGGCCGGTCCTGCTTCAACTGGCGTTGTGAAATCGGCAATTGGAATTGGTTCTCTTCTTCTTTCTGGAATTGGAGACACCATCAGAATTTCTCTTTCCGCCGATGTCGTTGAAGAAGTCAACGCTGGATGGAGGATTCTCAAAAGCCTTGGAATTCGTAATCGTGGAGTGAACATTGTTTCGTGTCCGTCGTGTGCAAGGCAGCAGTTTGATGTCATTTCCCTTGTTGCAAAAATTGAAAAAGCGACGGAATCTATCGTCAAACCAATTAGAATTTCCATTTTGGGGTGCGTTGTGAATGGTTTGGGGGAGGCTCGCGAATCTGACATCGGCGTGACTGGAGCCGGCTCGGGAAATCACCTGATTTATGTCAAAGGCGAACCGAAATATAAGGCAAAATCGGAAAATCTTTTCGAAGAAATTATGAAAGCAGTTGGCGAGGTTGTTTAATCTCGTAACACAAAAATTCCATGCACTTTTCGCCCATTTAATGGAGAGTTTTTTGCTTCTACTGACAAATTTTTCGGTTTTATTTTTTTGTTATAGTGTACTAGTACAGTGATACAAAAATACTCTACACCGCAAACTTAACCTCCCCGCCAACAATTGTCATAACCGCCCTGCCCTTAACTTTTCGCCCATTGAATGGAGAGTTTTTGCTTCTGCTGACAAATTTTTCGGTTTTAATCGTCCATTCGTGGTTAAGGTCAATCACGGTGAAATCTGCTCGCTTACCAATTTCTAAAGCTCCGCCGTCAAAATTGATGATATCTGCCGCGCGCCATGTCATTGTTGCAAGCAGGTGCGAAAGTGAAATTCTTCCCGCGTGGTAAAATTCCAGAGCAATTGGCAACATTGTTTCAACGCCGACAATTCCAAACGGTGCTTTTTGCATATTTTGTGATTTCTCCTCCGCGGAATGTGGGGCGTGATCAGTGGCGATTGCGTCGATTATGCCATCACAAAGTGCCTGCTGAAGTGCTTCAATATCCGCTTTTGAACGCAGTGGCGGGTTCATTTTAGCATTAGTCCCGTGCGTCAGAATTTCCTCGTCCGTCAAAACCAAATGGTGGGGCGAAACCTCGCAAGTAATGTTCAGACCTTCCGCTTTTGCGATCTTTATGGCGTTGAGTGCCTCCCTTGTTGAGACATGCAAAACATGATATTTTCCGCCAAATTCGCGAAGAAGTTCGATATCCCTTTGCACAATTATTGATTCCGATGAGTTTGGAATTCCAGCTAAACCCAATTGGCGACTAACCTTCCCTTCATTCATGCAGCCGTGATTTGAAAGGTTGAGGTCCTCCGCATGTTGTGCCACAACATATCCCGATTTCTGCGAAAATTCCATAACTTGCCTCATAATATGCGAATTCATAACCGGAAGTCCGTCGTCCGTGAATCCGCAGACTATCGGGTGATTTGCAAGCTCCTCAAAATTCGTCAATTCCATTCCGCCAAGCCCTTTCGTGATTGAAGCATAAGCCAAAACATTACAATGTGCGTGGGCTTTTGACTGGTTATGGAGGTAGTCAAGAGTCTCAATGGAATCCAGTGTTGGCTTGGTATTTGGCTGGCAAACGACGGTCGTAATTCCTCCGCGAACAGCAGAAAGTGAACCGGTTTCGATGTCCTCCTTTTGTGGTTGACCGGGGTCTCTGAAATGAACTTGAATGTCGATTAATCCTGCCGAAACAACATTTCCTTTGCAATCGATAACCTCCCCTTCGCCAGCATAATTTCCCTGCCCAATATTGGTTATTTTCCCATTTTCAAAGGTAATGAAGCCGTGGAAGTCTTTTTTTGTTTTGTCGCAAATAATGCGTGCGTTATTCAGGGTTTTCATTTTTGTTCTTATAAATTTATATTGCCAACATACCACCTACTTGCAACAGTTAATTTCAAATTTTCAAGTAATTTATACTTTTCCGTGTCGAAGTCTCCGCAAACGCAAAGAATTTGCTTTGCACCTTTTTCTTTTCCAGATTTTACACACTCTTCAAGCAAATTTTTTCCAACGGTTTGCCATAAATTCGGTGCTTGAACGCAAAAATCGTCAATCATAAGGGTTAATCCTGCGTCGTAGACTTCTGGTGGTGTTGTGAGTTTTGCAATAATGAACCCGCGTTTTTGTGAATCACAAAGTGCTATCACATTTTCATTTTGCAACTCTTCTTCGAACCATTTTCCTTGAATTTCATTGGAATTTTCCGCCATTTTCCAAAAAAGCGGTTGGCGTTTTGAATACTCAAGACGCTTTTGATAACTTAATGGGACTATCCAAGAGATGTCGTTTGCGGTTGGGGTGTTGAGCATATTTTTACATGTATTTTAAAGTTCTAAACCCACTTTTTTAAAAAATCAATTGCTTTCCCCCAAAAAATGTGCTATTGTTAAATAAAACACTTGAAAACTATTTTTTTAGCAATTTTTAAGATTCGTGAGTAAAATTATTCTTTCAAAAATGGAAAAAAAGACGATGCTAATCTTCCCGGGACAGGGGTCTCAATATGTTGGAATGGGTAAAGAAGTTTATGATAACTTCGCGATTGCCAGACAAACTTTTGAAGAAGTTGACGAAGCCTTGGGGTTTAAAATCTCAAAAATCATTTTTGAAGGACCGGAGGAAGAATTGAAAATTACATCAAACACACAGCCCGCGTTGATGGTAACATCCATTGCAATTTTACGCGTCCTTCAGCAGGAACAAGGGCTTGATGTCTCCAAAATGGCATTTCTTGCGGGGCATTCCCTTGGTGAATATTCCGCGTTGTGTGCTTCAGGTGCAATCACACTTTCGGACACCGCAAAAATTTTGAAATTGCGTGGAAAGTTTATGCTGGAATCATGTCCCGATGGAAAGGGCTCAATGGCGGCTGTGCTTGGCTCGAATCTTGAAACGGTTGAAAAGTTGATAAAGGAGACTCGCGAAACCGATGTTTTGGTCATCGCAAATGATAACTCGGACGATCAAATCGTAATCAGCGGCTCAATTAATGCAATCGAAAGGGCGATAAACCACTCCAAAGAATTGGGTATTAAACGCGTAATAAAATTGCCAGTTTCGGGACCATTTCACTCCCCATTCATGGAAAACGCAGCAAAAAACCTTGCAATCGAAATCAAAAATCTGAAAATTTCCAAACCACAACCTTCGATTGTCGCAAACATCACGGCTCAACTTGAAAACGACCCTGAAACGATAAAAGATCTTCTAATCGCACAAGTTCACGGAAATGTTCGCTGGAGGGAGACCATGTACTTTGCAAAATCGCAAGGCGTTGAAAGAATCATCGAAATCGGTGCAAAAGCAGTTTTGACGAACATCGCGAAAAAAATGCTGCCTGAATGCGAATGTATTTCAGTTGAAAAGGCTTGATTACCTCGGCATTTCAGAAACAAGGGTGTAGCGTGTTTTCCCGAGCAAAATGTTGGAAAGTGCGTTTTCCTGCTTTATGGAAAAAACCTTGATTAACATGTTGTTATCGCGGGCGAGTGTCACGGCGGACATATCCATAACTTTGAGGTTTTTTTCGATGAGTTCTTGGTATGTTATGTGTTCGAATCGTGTTGCGTTTGTGGATTTTTTTGGATCTTCGGAATAAATTCCATCGACGCTTGTACCTTTAATTAGGCATTCGCATTTGAGTTCCATCGCGCGCAAAATTGCGGCGGTATCTGTTGTGAAAAACGGATTTCCAGTTCCAGCGGCACAAATTACAACGCGTCCTTTTTCAAGGTGGCGAATGGCTTTTCGGCGAATGTATGGTTCGCAAACGGAGGATATTGGAAGTGCGGATTGAACTCTGGCTTCGACGCCTAAGTTTTCAAGAACATTTTGCAGGGCGATTGCGTTCATAACGGTTGCAAGCATTCCCATATAATCGGCAACGGAGCGTTCCATACCCATATCTGCTCCATAAATTCCGCGGTAAATATTTCCACCGCCAACAACAAGGCAAAGTTCAACGCCCATTGAATGAACATTTTTGATATCATTTGCAATGGATTTCATTGTGTTGATATCGTAAGAACCCGATGAGCCGTCGCCCATAAGGGCTTCGCCGGATATTTTATAAAGTACGCGTTTGTACTTCATGCTTTGTAAACAAGTTTTTGTTCTTTGAAAATTACATGCTGACGAATGACTGGATCGTACTTTCTGAATTCCATTTTGATAGTAATGTTACGAGTATTCTTTTGTATAACATAGAAATAGCCTGTTGAATCGCCATTTTCTTTTTTACCTGTGCTAACAAGTTTGATGTTTACTACTCCGCCTTTTTTTGCCATATTTCTTATATTAAATTTTTTTTGGCTGGGGCGGGAGGATTCGAACCTACGATGACGACACCAAAAACCGTTGCCTTACCACTTGGCTACGCCCCAACATTGCCTTTTCAAAAAGTACTAAAATTAATATGTCAAGTTTTTTTGAAAAAAAATGCGGAAATATTGCAAATTATTGTTCTTTTAAAAAACGACAACCTTATTCCCCGCAACTTTTCCGACATCCTGAAGTGCGTGACCGAGATCCTTCATTTTATAGGTTTTGATGCTTGGTCGCAGTGAGCCTTCGCGAATTCCCGCGAAAATCATTGCACCGGTCAGAACCAGCTCAGCATTGTTTGCTTTTGAATAGAACACCGATGGAGTTGTGAAAAATAGTGCTTTTTTTTGCAAATGTTTTGGAGAAATTTTCTCGATTTCACCTGTTAAATCCCCAAAATTCATATATGTTCCAAACGGAGCAAGGGATTTAATCCCAACAGGATACGCCTTCGCGCCGAGGGAATCGTAAAAAACATTACACCCAAGCCCGCCCGTGGAAATTTTTTTTACATGTGAAATGAAATTTTCTGTCTCCTTGTATGAAAACACGGACTCACAACCATTTTGTATGGCAGTTGATTTATGTGCCTCGTTCATTATCAATCCAACAACTTTAATTCCGACATTTGACGCCCATTGCGAAACATAAGTTCCGACGCCAGATGTTGGCGATGTTAAGCCGATTGTGTCATTTTTACGAAGCATATAGCTTCTGAAAAGCAGCATGTGGGCGGTGAGTCCCTTAAAAATTGTTGCCGCTTGCTCGTTTGAGATGTCGTCTGGCACTGGGATTATGAAGTCTTCGTGAATTTGGACTTCATCCGCAAATGAACCAACACCGTAGCATGTTGCGTAGCAGACTCTTTGTCCTTCAGCCCATTTTCGCGTGCAAGATTGATGAAACGCTTTTATCACACCAACACCTTCAAATCCAAGATGTTTTTTCCCGCTTGTGAAATCCTCGCTTTTCATGGATTCTCTATCAAGGAAATTCACGCCAACGGCAGTATTTTGAATTGAAACGAATGCTTTTTTTAACTCGGGAAGTTGGAGATTTTCTAAATGTAATTTTCCATTTTCAAAAACATAACGCTTCATATTCGACTGTGTTATTATTGGGATATGAACT